>JANYKU010000169.1 GCA_025358075.1 Ilumatobacteraceae bacterium | reverse complement strand
GCTCGCCGCGATCTACCGCGAGCGTGGTCTCAGCGTCGAGCTTGCTGAGCGAGTTGCCGACGAGCTGTCGCAGCTCGATCAGCTCAAGATCCACACTCGCGATGAGCTCGGCTTCGACATCGATGCGTTGGCGAACCCGGTTCAGGCATCGATGGTGTCGGCGATCAGCTTCATCCTCGGCGCGATCTGGCCGGTGCTCGTCGTGTTGTTCACGACGGCCGCGGTCCGGGTACCGCTCATCATGGGCGTCACGCTCGTCGGTCTCGGAGCACTTGGCTCCGTAGGCGCACGCCTCGGCGGCGCGCCCCAAGGGCGGGCGGCGATTCGAGTGCTCATCGGCGGGATGCTTGCGCTACTGATCTCCACCGGGATCGGCCGGCTCACCGGCAGCGCGCTCTGACCCTGCTCGCAGGCAGCGATTGGCCCCGTCCGAGGACAATCGCCACCTGCGTTGGTTACAAGGTTGCTAGGTCACCCGGTCTTGGCGGTGAGCGTCGGGTTGTCGTAGTGCTGCTGGTTGATGTACAGGGTCTTGCCGTCGTTGGCGAAGATCCCACCGGTGAACTCGTTCTCGCACGGCTTTGCCGCAGCTGAGGTGCGCATGTCGGCGGCCTTGTAGCCACCGGAGATCGCCGGCCCGGCAGTGCCGGGATTGGCAACGATGCGATCGCCCTTTGCATTCAGCACGTACACGTAGAGCTCGTCCTGCTGGTCACGTGTCTGCTTGCTGACGTCGACGCCATTGGCCGGGAAGGTGCCGTTGTTGTCGGGGATGTCCTCGTGCACCCAGAGATGACCCAAGCCGTCGAAGGCGATGTTGTCGGGGAACTGCAGCCCTTGTTGCGCCTTGGCCTGGTCCTGAGTGACGTACTTCGGATCGTTGACCTCGATCATCGGCGCCAGTCGGTTGTACGGCAGCGACCCGCTCTGCGTGGCCAGGTCGGGCACGCCGAACGTCGAGACGCTGTAGATGCCTCCACGGTTGACGACCTGACCGGCGGAGCCGACGCGTGGGTCCGCATCCGCTGCGGCCTCGGTGACCGTGAAGTACACCCGGCCGTTGGCCTCGTCGAAGTCTTCGGGACGATCGAACAGGACGGCACCAACAGCGGAAGCCTCCGCCGACGAATTCGTCGGGTCGGTCACTTGCTTCCAACCACTGGCGTCGGTTGCCGTGCCGACCATGTAGTAGAGCGTTCCGCCCTTGGTCAGGTCGTCCTTGTCGTTGGGCACGGCCTTGTACAGGGCGCCGCCGCGAGCTTCGTCGCCGAGGTACAGGTTGCCCTTCCGGTCGAGGCCGATTCCTTCGTGGGAGTAGTTGCCGATCCAGTCGAGGCGAACGAACGCACCGGTGTTGGGATTGATCTGCCACACACCACCGGTCGCGAACTCCTCGCTGGCGAGCAGCACGCCTTCGTGCTCGGGCCCACCGTGGGGGTACCACTTCATGCCGTCGACGCGCTGCCAGACGTTGGCCCCGGTCGCATCGACGTTGTCGGCCAGGATCTCCTTCTTCCCTTTGTTCCGACCCTTCAACGTGAGGCGGGTGATTCCATCGCTACCAGCGACGCCGATGCCATTCTCGGTAGGCACGCTGTTCTCGCTCGAGGTGAACAGGTAGCGCCCGTCGGGGCTGAGTGCGATCATGTCGTTGACACGGCCAACCGCGTTGGAGGTTGCCGGTGCGTTCACGGGTGTTGCCGGGTCGCCGGCCTGCATCAGCAGGGTTGGTGTCACCGGGTGATTCGCCGAGTCGTTGGCAAACTGGATCAGGCCGCTGGCCGAGCAGGGCAGGGCGTTCGATGTGATCGGTGTAAACCCGAGTCGCGGGGCGCGACGTGGGGTCGCTTGGGCTGTACCAGCGACCGCTATGGCGATCAGCGTGACCGATCCGACGGCACCAAGCATGAGCCATCGCTGAGGGGTTCGCTTGTTCATTGGGTCTCCTGTGTCTCAGGTCGGGGACGGCCCCCACCTCGTAGCGGTGACGACTATGAACGTTCAATCTGACTGCCCTCGGACTCGCAGGTGAACGGAGAACGTCTGCAGCGGAAACACTTGTCGAACCGCACTCCTGGGTCCCACGAGTTGGCTTCGGTCTAGCGTTCGGGAATGACCGAACAAGTGCGCGTGACCCGAGAAATCGGTGCGCCGGCAGAACAGGTGTGCGCGTTGGTGTGTGACGTGACGCGAATGGGCGAGTGGTCGCCGGAGAACGTCCGGCGGTTCTCGTTTCGTGTGAGCACGATGGGCCTCAAGGTTGCCGAGTGGAGCTACGCGTTCGAACCAACCGCGGACGGCTGTCGCGTCACCGAGTCGTGGACCGATCAGCGAGCGGCTTGGTTCAAGCCCCTCGCCCACCTGGCCACCGGCGTCGGGGATCGTGCTGCCCACAACCGCGCAGGGATGGAACAAACGCTGGAGCGCCTCGCGGCAGCGGCAGAGTCCACCGCGGCACCGAGCTGACCGAGAGTCCTCGCCGCAACGATCGCCGCGGAACCGCACCTGCCCTCGTGCGGTACTGTCCACGCCGACCGCAACTGCACCTCTAGGAGGACTAGTCATGCCGATTCGAGAGAGCTACGCGTCAGGAACGCCATCGTTCGTCGATCTTGCGACCAGCGACCAGGCCGCGGCAAAGTCCTTCTACGGCTCGTTGTTCGGATGGACGTACGACGACATGCCGGTCGACGAATCGACCGTCTATTCGATGGCGAAACTCGGCGGCAAGACCGTCGCTGCGATCGCACCGCAACAGCCCGAGCAAGCAGCGGCCGGCGTTCCGCCGCACTGGCAGATGTACGTCACTTCGTCCGACGTCGATGCCGCGGCAGCCAAGGTCGAGGGCGCCGGCGGCAAGTTGCACATGGGCCCGTTCGATGTCTTCGATGCCGGCCGCATGGCAGTCGTTCAAGATCCGTCGGGCGCGTTCTTCCTGCTCTGGACGCCGATCAACAACATCGGTTGCGAGCTCGTCAACGAGCCGGGCGCGTTCACGTGGTCGGAGCTGGTCGCCCCTCCGAACGACAAGACCGCCGACTTCTACAAGACGGTCACGGGCATGCAGCTCGTCTCGGCGCCGATGCCAGACGGCTCGACCTACGACGCGTTCAGCCTCGACGGCACGCCAGAGGGCATGCTCGCCGGCACGATGGCGCCGCCGATGCCGGGCATCCCACCCCATTGGAGCATCTACTTCGGAGCTGCCGACGTCGATGCGTCAGCGACCGAGGTGAAGCAACTCGGTGGCTCCGTCGTGGTCGAACCATTCGACATCCCAGTCGGTCGCATGGCAGTGTGCAGCGACCCGCAAGGCGCGACGTTCAACGTCTTTCAGATGGCGCCCAGCGCCTGACGGCATGTAGTTACTTCTGCGGCGTTTGCGGCTCGGTCGACGCGCCGGCTTCTTCCGCAGCTTCTTCGAGATCGCCCACGACGCCTGCGGGCGTGCTCTGAGTCTCGGGATCGGCTTCGTCGGAATTGGACTGGTGGGGGTGAGTGGTCATTGCTGACCGATACCCGTCGTCGCCGACTCACAAACCCACCAAAGCCTGTTGACCGCCGATCTCGGCGAACTACCTCGCTGGACTGGTGCGCAGATCGATCTCGGGATCGACGCGAAAGCCCATGTCACCGACGGGTGGCGAATAGACGTGCACGGTGATCGCTTCGATGTCGTGGAGGTTGATCACTTCGTGAACGTGGTCGGCCGACAACATCTGCTCATCACCGGCATCGAGCCACCGCAGTTGCACTGACCCGTCGGCATGGAAGCGTTCGCGCAGACGCCCCGACACGACGCGCACTGCGGCTCGGGCGCCGCCGTGGTCGTGCATCGCCAAGCCGGTTCCATTGGGCCAGGCAATGACCCATGCCTCGTACGCCTCGGTGGCGACGACGATTCCCCATCGACGGTCGGTGCCGACGGGAACGAACGCCGCAGGATCTCCGGCGGCAATTCCCTCGGCGATTGCGCTCAGTTCTTGGGCCGTCAACATGTGAGTCGCCGACGACAGCTGCTGGTTCGAAGTTGGCATGAGATTGGGCCTATCTGTCCAGGAACCACGATGTCTGTCCTGGTCAACACTATTGTTGACTAATTTAATCGGGATTACTCGAAACCACAACTTCCGAAGCTCCGGACGTTGTGCTCTAGCGGTTCATCTCGTCCCCTGCGATGCTGAAGTTGATGAGTGGACAGCTGTCGAACCGCGCCCGAAAGTGGTTCGTGCTGTCGGCCGCCCTGGCCGGCCTGCTCGTCGGTGCCGTTCAACGTCTGGTGGGCTCGGGCGGCGCGGGATCGGTTGCCTGGACCGCGACGACGGTGTTGGGTGTGGTGCTCTCCGTGTGGTGGGTGCTCGAAGCAGCACGGCAGCATCGCCTCGGTGTCGACCTCATCGCACTTGTCGCGCTCGTCGGCACGCTCGTGGTCGGCGAACATCTCGCTGGTGCCGTCATCACCGTCATGCTCGCCACGGGGCGCAGTCTGGAGGCGTGGGCGGCCGGTCGCGCCGAGCGCGAACTGCACGCCCTGATGTCACGCGCTCCCCGCACCGCACACCGCTACGTCGATGGAAAGCTCACGCAGACGCCACTCGACGAGGTTTTGGTCGGCGACCTACTGCTCGTGCAACCCGGGGAGGTCATCCCCGTCGATGGCGTCGTTCGTGGCGGTCCGGCGGTCGTCGACGACAGCGCGCTCACCGGCGAATCAGTTCCGGTCGAGTACGCCATCGGCGACCCAGTGCGAGGTGGCGCGACGAATGCGGGAGGACCGTTCGATCTCGTCGCCACCACGAACGCGGCGAACAGCACCTACGCCGGCATCGTGCGGCTGGTGCAACAGGCGTCGGCGTCGACCTCCCCATTCGTGCGCACGGCCGATCACTTTGCGCTTGTGTTCGTTGCGGTTACGTTCGTCGCTGCCGGCGGGACGTGGCTCGTGGCCGGAGACCTTGCCCGCGCCGTCGCCGTGCTCGTGGTGGCAACCCCATGCCCGCTCATCCTCGCGGCACCGGTGGCGATCGTCTCCGGGCTGTCGCGGGCGGCGCGACGCGGCGTGGTCGTGAAGGGTGGGGCCGTGCTGGAGGCGTTGGCCGACAGCGAGATCCTGCTCTTCGACAAGACCGGCACGGTGACGACCGGCCGTCCCACCGTCGCCGAAGTCATCACCAGTCCCGATGCGGACAGCGCCCAAGTGCTGCGGCTGGCGGCGTCGCTCGACCAGGTGTCACCGCATGTGCTCGCCACCGCGATCGTTCACGCCGCGCGCCAGCGCGGGCTCGAACTGGCGATGCCGACCGACACCGTGGAGGTCGCCGGCCGAGGTGTGCGCGGTCGGGTCGACGGCCACGAGGTTGCCGTCGGTAACGGGCCATGGACACATGTTGCCGGCCACGAACCTTGGGTGATTCGAGCGCGTCAACGAAGCGAGTTCGACGGTGCTCTCACGGTGTTCGTCGCCGTCGATGGCGTCGCCACTGCTGCGTTGATCCTGACGGATCCGATCCGTCCCGATGCTGCGCACACGATCCGGCGACTCCGCCGCAGTGGCATCCAACGCGTGGTGATGGTCACGGGTGATCGTGCCGAAGTAGCCGCGTCCGTCGGTTCCATGATCGGTGTCGACGACGTGCAGGCCCAGCAAAGTCCGGGCGACAAGGTCGAGGTGGTCCGCCGTGAGAGCCTACGCGGGACCACCATCATGGTTGGCGACGGTATCAACGACGCGCCCGCGCTCGCGGCCGCGGGGGTAGGTGTAGCGATGGGCGCGCGTGGTGCCACAGCCTCGTCGGAGACGGCTGACATCGTCCTCACCGTCGATCGACTCGACCGGCTCGGCGAGGCGCACCTCATCGCCCGCCGATCACGAACGATCGCAACTCAGAGCGTGGTCACCGGCATGGCGTTGTCGCTCATCGCGATGGCGTTCGCCGCGGCGGGGCTCCTGCCGGCGACCTCCGGTGCGCTGTTGCAGGAGGTCATCGACGTTGCCGTGATCCTCAATGCGTTGCGGGCGCTCCGGCCGGGCAATGGCGAACGACGCCTCGACGAGACCGGCACGTTGGTCGCTCAGCAGTTCAGTGCCGAGCACCTCGACCTGCGACCACAGATCGAACTTCTCCGCATCGCCGCCGACCGGCTCGGCGACCGCGACGCGGATTCGTCGGATGCGATGGACAAGGTCCGGCGCGCCCACCAGTTCCTCACGGTCGACCTCGAGCCGCACGAACAAGCGGAGGACCGCGAGTTCTACCCCGTCGTGGCGAGCATTCTCGGCGGCGACGACCCGACCGTGACGATGAGCCGCACGCATGCGGAGATCAGCAGGATGACGAACAAGCTCGGCGTGATCATCGAGCGCGTGGGCAACGAACGGCTGACCCCGGTCGACATCCGCGACCTCCAGCGCCTGCTCTACGGGCTCTACGCCGTGGTCGAGCTGCACTTCTCCCAGGAGGACGAGAGCTACCTCTCACTCGCTCGCGACGATGCTCAGTAGTGCGGTGGCGTGATGACCCACAGCACCTTCGTCGGCGTGTCACCACGATTGGCGCAGCGATGTTGCTGGGTGCTGGGAAAGGCGAAGCTGTCCCCCGGCTCCAGACGCACGAAGACGTCGTCGATCCACAGATCGAGCGTCCCCGACATGACGAGGCCGGCCTCGGCGCCGTTGTGCGAGTAGTTCTCGCTGTCGGCACCGGGAGCGATCGTGCTGATCAGCATCTCGAGCGGCCCGTTGAGCGTGGGTGACAAGAGCTCTTCGGTGATGCCGAGGCCGGTGAACGACAGGCGCGGGCGGTTACCCGAGCGGACGACGATGTCGCGTTCTTCAACAGGACCGAGCTTGCCGGCGCGGAAGAACCAGTTCATGTGGATGCCGAACACGTCGCAGATGCTCTTGAGGACGCCGATCGGGAGCCGGCTCAGGTTGCGTTCGATCTCGCTGAGATAGCCGACCGAGATGCCGGCACCGGCGGCGACCTGTTTGAGTGTGAGGCCGTGTGCCTTTCGTAGTCCGCGAATCTCGTCGCCGATCTCTGCGGTGGGGTCGAAGTCGGCGCCGGATGCCGGATCGTTGAGCTCTCTCGCAGTGTGCAGCGGGCGGAATGCCATGAACTCAGACCTTCACTCGAACGCTCTGCGGGTCGTAGAACGGATGCAGCGAAGCCTGCGCAGCGATCCGGTCTCCAGCGACTTCGATCTCGTAGGTTCCGGCGTTGACGTACGCGGCGTCGACGACTCCGTCGGGGTTCGAGACGTACCCCATCGCCAGCGAACGTTCGACGGTATGTCCGAACATTCCCGAGGTGGTCTCACCGACGATCGTGCCATCGCGCCAGATCGGCTCGTTGTGATAGAGCAGCCGATGGGAGTCGGACAAGGCGAACTGGACGATTCGGCGTCCGAGCCCCGTCTCGCGTTGACGGGCCAACGCTTCCTCGCCGATGAAGCCACCCGGTTTGTCCCAGGCAACTGCGAAGCCGAGCCCGCCTTCGAGCGGCGTGTCGTCGGGAGTGATGTCGTGCCCCCAGTGGCGGTACGCCTTCTCCATGCGCAACGAGTTGAGAGCGTGATAGCCGGCAAGGACGAGCCCGTGCTGTTCGCCTGCTTCGATCAGCGTGTCGAAGACGCCTGCAGCGAACTCGGTGGGAACGTACAGCTCCCAGCCGAGCTCGCCGACGTACGTGATTCGGCTGGCGCGCACGCGGGCGTAGCCGAGGTCGATCACCTGTGATGTGCCGAATGGGAAGGCATCGTTGGCCAGGTCGGTGGCTGTGAGCGACTGCAGGAGTTGACGCGAGTTCGGGCCCATCACGCTGAACACCGCCGAGCCGGATGAGACGTCGACCACGACGGCCCGATCGTCGGGCCGGATGTGATCCTTCAACCAGTGGAAGTCGCGGGTCTGTGTAGCGGCAGCCGTCACGATGAGGTAGCGATCATCGGCTTCGCGAGTCACGGTGAGATCAGCCTCGATTCCGCCGTTGTCGTTGAGCCACTGCGTGTAGACGATCTTGCCGACGGCGACTGCCACGTCATTGGCACAGACCCGGTTGAGCACTCGTTCCGCGGCTGGTCCCTCGAGATGGAACTTGGCAAAGGAGGTGAGATCGAACAACCCGACGTTGTCGCGAACAGCGCGATGCTCTCGCGCCGAATGCTCGAACCAGTTCTGTCGGCCGTAGCTGTATTCGTACGACGGTTGCACGCCTTCGGGCGCGAACCAGTTGGCCCGCTCCCATCCCGCCGTCTCACCGAAGCAAGCGCGCCGCGCAGCCAGACGGTCGTGCACCGGCGACCTTCGAACACCGCGCGCCGTCTCCGGTTGACGGTACGGCCAGTGCATTGCGTACAACAGCCCCAGCGCTTCCACGGTGCGGTCGCGCAGGTAGGCGCGGTTGCGTTGGAAGGGCATGACCCGGCGAACATCGACGTCCCACAAGTCCATCGGTGGCCGGCCATCGATGATCCAGTCGGCGAGCACCTTGCCCGCACCCCCGGCGGACTGAATGCCGATCGAGTTGAACCCGGCAGCGACGAACATTCCGCGGACGTCGGGCGATTCGCCGAGCAGGTACCGATCATCGGGTGTGAACGACTCCGGGCCGTTGAAGAACAGCCGAATGCCCGATTCGGCGAGCAGCGGCATGCGGTGCGTGGCAGCTGCCATCAGCGGTTCGATGTGTTCGAAGTCGGGTGGCAGCGAGTCGAAGCTGAACGACTCCGGGATGGACTCCATGCCCCAGGGCTTGGCGATCGGCTCGAACCAACCGACGAGCAACTTGCCGGCGTCCTCCTTGAAGTACCCGCAGCCATCCGGATCGCGCAGCACCGGCATCGTGGGTGACAGCGCGTCGATGTGCTCGGTCACGATGTAGAAGTGCTCCGCAGCGTGCAGTGGCACCACCGCGCCGGCCTGGTCGGCGAGCCCGCGCGCCCACATGCCGGCACAGTTGACGACGGCGTCGGCGCGGATGTCGCCGACGTCGGTGCTCACTCCGACGGCACGACCGCCTTCGACGACGATCCGGTTGACCTTGACGTTCTCGATGATCTTGACCCCACGGCTGCGCGCCCCCTTGGCGAGCGCCTGGGTCGTGTCGATCGGGTTGGTCTGGCCGTCGTTCGGGAGGAACACGCCGCCGACGAGATCGTCGACGTATGCCAGCGGCACGAGATCGGCGATGTCGGCACGAGTGATCACCTCTACCTCGAGCCCGAACAGCCGGGCCATCGACGCGCCGCGCTTCAGTTCTTCGAGGCGCTCGGCGTGCGTCGCAATCGCGATGGACCCGCGCTGCATGAAACCCGTCGCCTGCTCGGTCTCGGCCTCGAGGGTCGCGAAGAGCTCGGTGGTGTACTGCGCGAGCCGGGTGAGGTTGTGCGTCGCCCGCAGCTGCCCGACGAGCCCGGCGGCATGCCATGTGGTGCCGCACGTGAGCTGCTTGCGTTCGAGCAGCACCACGTCGGTGCAACCGCGCTTGGCGAGGTGGTAGGCGACGCTGCACCCGACGATGCCGCCGCCGACGATGACCACCTGGGCATGAGTCGGGAGGTTGTCCATGAGAAACTCCAGTACAAGTCGGAACGCCGTGAAATTTGTGCGTATTATTTCACACGAGGAGTGCCGGGGAATGAGTGCTTGTCATCCGCACTGAACGCAAAGGGGTCTGGAGATGTCCGATCGCGCCCAGGTCGTGATCGTCGGTGGCGGCATCGCCGGGGTCAGTGCGGCCTACCACCTTTGCTTGCGCGGGTGGACGGACGTGCTGTTGCTGGAGCGCGACGAGCTGACGTCGGGCTCGACGTGGCACGCGGCCGGCAATGTGCCGACGTTCTCGGGCAGCTGGAGCCTGATGCGCCTGCAGAAGTACAGCGCCGAGCTCTACCGCGCACTGGCGAGCGACACGGAGTCACCGATCAGCTACCACGTGACCGGCTCGGTCCGTCTCGCCCACAGCCGCGAACGATTGGCGGAGTTCAAGCACATCGCCGCGATGGCCCGCGCCAACGGCATGGACTATCTCGTGCTCTCGCCGAGTGAGCTCGTCGAGCGGTACCCGCTGGTGCAGACCCACGATCTCGTCGGGGCGTTGTGGGATCCGCTCGACGGTGACATCGACCCATCCCAAGTCACCCAGGCGATGGCACACGCGGCGCGGAGCATGGGATGCCGCATCCAACGTGGTGTGCGAGTCACCGGGCTCGTGCAACAACCCAACCACGAGTGGGTGGTCAACACACCGACAGGTGACATCGACTGCGAGATCGTCGTCAACGCCGCGGGGTATCGAGCCGGCGAAGTGATGGCGTTGATCGGGCGCGATCTGCCCATCGTCTCGCTCTCGCATCAGTACCTCGTCACCGACGAGATCCCGGAACTTGCAGCACGAACCGAACCGTTGCCGCTGTTGCGCGACCCGGATGCGTCGTACTACTTGCGTCAAGAACGCAACGGCTTCATCCTCGGTCCATACGAGTGGCAGGCCACGCCGATGTGGCTCGATGGCATCCCCGATCAGTTCGCCAACATGTTGTGGGCCGACGATCTCGACCGGCTCGAGCCACAGATCCTCGACGCGGGCGAACGAGTGCCCGCTCTCGAACGTGCGGGTATCGCCCGAGTCATCAACGGCCCGATCCCCTACTCCCCCGACGGCAACCCCTACCTCGGACCCGAACGCGGGTTGCGCAACTTCTTCCACTGCAACACGTTCAGCTTCGGCATCGCCCAAGGCGGCGGCGCCGGCAAGGCAATTGCCGAGTGGATCATCGATGGACAGCCGGAGCTCGATCTGTGGTCCGTCGACCGCCGCCGCTTCAAGGAATACGCGACGTTCGAGTACACGACCGCCAAAGCCGTCGAGGTGTACCAGAACGAGTACGCGATCAGCTTTCCATTCGAGGAGCGGCCGGCCGGACGACCCTCGTTCGTGTCGCCGCTGTACGACACGCTGCGGGCCAAAGGTGCGGTCTTCGGCGCGCGGGGAGGCTGGGAACGGCCCGTTTACGTCGACACCAACAACAGCGTCGCCGATCACGGCCTCACGCTGTTTCGAACCAACGGCTGGCGCCCGGTCGTCGCCGAAGAGGTCGCTGCCGCTCGCACCGGAGTGGCCCTGCTCGACCTCCCCGGGTTCGCCAAGTTCGAGATCGAAGGCCACGGATCATCCGCCTACCTCGATGCGCTGCTGTGCTCGAAGCTTCCACGCCTCGGCCGGATCGGTCTGGTCTATGCACTCACGCCGACCGGCACGGTGCTCAGCGAGTTCACCATCACCCGTCTCGGCGCCGATCACTTCTACGTGGTTGGCGCCGCCGGCGCCGAATGGCACGACCTCGATCTTCTGGAACGGGCGTTGCCTAACGACGGGTCCGTCGTCATCACCAATCGAACACACGACCTCGGCTCGCTCGTGCTCGTGGGTCCGCGCTCACGCGATGTTCTCAGCGGAGTCACGAGCACGCCGCTCGACAACGATTCGTTCCCGTGGCTGTCGTACCGCACCATCGAAACGGTGGTCGGGCCGGTCAGGGCGTTGCGCGTGAACTACGTCGGCGAGCTCGGCTGGGAGCTGCACGCCGCCAACGATCAACTGGTCGGGCTGTACGACGCGCTCGGAACTGCCGGCGAGCAGTACAACATGCGCGACATCGGAATCTACGCAATCGACAGCCTGCGCCTCGACAAGTGCTACCGGTCGTGGAAGGCAGATCTCGAGATCGGCTTCTCGCCGCTCGATGCGTCGCTCGACCGATTCGTCGATTTCGACAAGGCGGCCTTCGTCGGCCACGACGCTGTCGCAGCCGAACGCGACCGTGGGTCGCGATACAGGTTCGTGCCGATGACGCTCGACGACCCGGGCGATGCCGACGCACCGTTCTGTTCGTCGGTCTTTGCGGGAGATCGACGAGTCGGCATCGTGACATCGGGCGGCTGGAGCTTCACGCTCGGCAAGAGCGTCGCACTCGGGTACGTCGAGCGACCGTTCGATCTCCCGGTGACCAAGGTGCAGATCGAGATCTTCGGCGAACGCACCGATGCGACCGTGCAGCGCGAGCCGTTGTACGACCCCGCCAACGAACGTCCACGAGCCTGACCAGCGCGCTCGGCGGCACTACGGCCGATTGATGACGGTGACCAGCCGCATCGCTGCATACGGCCAGTTGCGCACGAGATCAGACACCGTGACCGGCGCGCCATTCGGGGCAATGCTCAAGATGTCGGCGCCCGACCCGACGACGGCCACGAACAACACCCGGTCGAACGGTGCGACGGTCGTGAGATCGACGTCGATCGACACTGCTCGCGGAAGACGCGCGTCGATTGCCACCGGCAACCGATGCAGCGCCGGGCCCACGGCCGGCACGAGGTTCCAGCCGGCCGGCGCGACCGCCGCGTTTCCCTGCGCCAACGCCAGCGCGAAGGCCGGCAGCGTCGCCAGGTTGGCACCGGTCAGTGTCGCGGCGTTCGGGTCGCTGCGCCACAGCAGGATCACCCACGCGTCGTTGACCGGACGTGGACGCGTATCGCGGTGGTGCACGAGCACGTCGACCGTGCACGGCTCGCGGTACACCTGCCATACGTCGCCGACGACACTGGGTGGCTGAACGAGCTCGATCAGATCGACCTCGGTCGCCGATGCGGTGGGGGCGGCGGACGACTGCCACGGGGCTCGGAACACGGCAAGCTGGTCGGGGGCACTGTGCGACAACGCCCCATTGGCGTCGATCCGCGTGTTGCCGAGCACCTGGTTCCACACCGCCTGCGTGATCGCCCGTCCCGCCGTCAAGCCGTTGGCAGGAAGGCTGCGATGAAGCTCGACCAGGTCGCCGAGCTGATCGGTCCACCGACCATCCGCGACGACGCTGGGGTACTGCCAGCGGAACGCAGTCTGAAAGGTCCACAGTTGATAGGGCGGCGCCGAGGTGTTGACCATCGACCCGGCCTTCAGTCGCCAGTTCGGTACTGCGGCGCGTGGCCATTGCGGGCGGATCACGATGTCGGGACTGGCGAACACCGGCTCCAACGGTGCCGCCGGCCGGCGCCGCGGGTTGGCCATCGGAGTCGGAAAGCGCCGCCGGTCGTCGCGGGCATGTACGCGGACGAACGTGCGCGCCGGCTCGGCCAGCGCGGCGAGGTCGACTTCCCAGACCCCGCGCGATTGGATCGCGGCACGCAGGAGGCGAGGTGAGCCCGGCGCAGCCGCCGGATCGACCCAGATCGACAGATCCTGCACGGTCGCCTGTGGCAAGCCGTTGACGAAGGGCGCCCAGATGTGGGCCGCGACACCCGGTGTGCGAACGCCCTGCCAGACACCAGTGACGGTGCCCACGTACACCGTCGTTGGGTTGACCGGGTCGACCACCACGGAGAACGCCGGGTCGCACGGCCCGTTGGCCGCAGGCGGCGTGGGCGGCAGCGCAGCGCGCAGTCCAGTTGGATTGAAGGTGCTGGTCGCGGCATCGAAGAACCAGCAGGTCTCGAACGGAGGCGTCGGGGGTGCCCCGGGCGCGGCAACGATCTCGCCGGCACACACCAGGTAGAAGTCGTTGGATCCGCCAACCGGGACGTGGGCGATGTCGGTAAAGGTTGTCGACCCGGGATTGGGAGCGCTCGGGATCACGGGCACCCCGGGCACGAGCTCCAGCACGGTCCACCGTCCGTTGGGCTGCTGCGTGTAGCGCACGACGCCGATCGCATAGAGAGCCAGAAGATCCGTCGCAGATGTCCACCTCAAGGCGATCACCGCGTTCAACCCGCTCGGGGGGACACCGGCGTTCGGGCTCGTGTCGCCGCCGCCGCCACGGGGATCGGTTGCGAATCCCGTCGCCGCAGGGAGGCATTGCCAGGTGTTGGCGACACCGGAACCGACGTCGTCGGTGATCCACACCCGATTGGTGCCGAGCGCGATCCTTCCGGTCGTCGGAGTGCGTTGGATCGCCGACGCACTGGAATAGAAGTTGGCGAGGCCGTTCTCGCGATCGTTCACCAGGTTGCCGGGACCGCCGGCGCGGCGTTGTATCGGATCGACGAACCCGGTCGTCGGCTGTGCATTCCAGGTGGCCTGCGTCCACTCGGCGATCACGTACTGCGACTGGATCGGATGAAACACGACGCCTCCGCCATCGCCCTCGAACGTCTCCTCCCACACCGTGTCGCCGGCGCGCACCTGAGTGCCGTTGTCCTGGAACCCGGCCGCGACGAAATGGCTCGACGTCGGGTGGTTGGCGACATAGCCGGCCTCCAGCGCGGCGAGACCGGTGACCCGAGCCAGGAACGAGTTGATGCGGCCGCCCTGGGTGGAGACGAACACGCCGCCGTCGCAGCCGATCCACAGTTGGCGCGCAGCTGAGGGCCCGGTCCAGCGCAGAACGTGGACGTCGCCGTGCACGTTGTTGCCGATCAGCGCGGCCTGGTTCGCGCCGTCTCCGCCGGGTGGCGAGCCGACGCGGGCAACGCCAACAGCAGGGTTGAGCGCTGGCGCCGGGGTCACGTCGTAGCACCACAACGACGCGCACCAGTCGCTGTTGGCAAAGGGCTGAACCACGCTGCCACCGACGACGACGCGATCGGATCCGCCGGCCTGGGTGACGGCGATCGCCTGGTCGTAGTCCCGTTGCGTTCCCCACAGCGTGGCGTTGTTCGGCAGGCCGTTGATGGCAAGGGCGACTGGTGGTGTGACCGCGGGCGCGCTGATCTGCCACAGCGTCGGCGTGTTGCCGATCGGAGCCTCGCCGAGCACGTACACCGCGCCGCCAGGCGAACGGCTGAGACTCGAGAAGCCCTGCACGGGCAGCACCAGTGGCGGCGGCGGCGGGGACGGGGCGAGGTTGGTCACCCAGTTGAACGTGGCACCGGCGTCGTCGCTGAAGGCCAGGCCCATGCTGTCGATGGCGACGAACATCCGTCCGTTGGCGCCGCCCGCAATCCACATCACATCGGTGGCGTTCGGCAACGACGGCGGCGGTCCGCCGAGCGCGGTGTTGATCAGCGTGGCATAGCCCGGCGCGGCGACCCACTGGAACTCGTCGTGCTCTGGGACGGCCGGATTGGGGAGCGCCGCAGGAACGGCGGCGACATGCACGCGGGTGCCGATGAAGAGCCCAAGGCTCGTCGCCGCGGCGACCCGATCGACGTTGGCCGGTGGCGCTGTGGCGCCCGGTGTTGCCGCCGGGTGACGGTCGAGACGGAACACGCCCACCCCCTCGAGCAGGGCGATGCCGGTGCCAGGTTCCCACGGTTGCGCGCCGACGGCGGCACCTGCCGGGCCCACCGCCGAGAGGATCCCGATGCCGCCCTGCCCGTTGGAACCCTCGGGGGTGAGCGCGGGAACGGTCTCACCAGTACCGACGAGCACGACATCGGTTGCCGGGCCGGCGTTGAACGTGACCAGGAGACACCCGCATGCCTGGGCGTTGGCGGCGCCACCGATCGTGCGCGGGCGGTCGGCCCAGCCACCAACGGGATCCCACGTCGATCCGGCATCGGCGGTGTACCAAACGCCGCCCTTTGCGCTGGCGGCATAGGCGCGCGTCCCGGTTGCATCGACGGCGATGTCGCGGATTCGCCCGGCCACACGCGGACGGCCCTCGGCCTGCCCGAGTCGAACCACCGACGGCCCGATCGGCACCCACCGTTGAGCGTCGCTGACGGCGAAGGCGCGCAGTGCGGGGCTCACCCCGCGACCCCGCGATCGCGGCGCCAACTGGTCCTGCGCGGCCAACAATCGGGTCATGGAATCGTTCAGCCCATGCTCGTCGATCCGCCCGAACCGGTTGACGAAGGCCGCACGTTGCAGCGCCCTGCCCCGCTTGGCGGCCTTTCGTGCCGCTCGCTGCGTCGCCGATTCCTGGGACTTGGCGGGAGCGGCGACCGGCTGTCGTCGTCGTATCGCCATCAGGGCGATCCTGCTGTATCGGGGGTGACTCGCACCCAGCCTTCCTCGACCTCGTGGGGCATGCGGGGCAGCAGCGCCGTCTGCGTCGCCGCCACGATGGGGTCGTCGCGCCATGTCAACGGACCCGTCCGACGGGTGAACGTCTGGTTGTTGCCCAGCAGGTTGACGAGTGGCAGTCGAATCTCAGCGGGATCGACGAGCACCGGCCCGACTCGCAGCGACGGCATCAACTTGACGAGCCCCGGCGTGACCCAGTCGTCGCCGAGCGCCAACGCTTTGCGGGGCAGGATCCCCGACGTCATGTGGACCTTGCCGGCAGGCAGCATCAACAGCGTCAGCCGCAGCGCCTGCCCCGGGCGAACCCACAGCGTGTCTTCGGCCACGAGGTAGTCGTGACTGATCGGATCCGGCTTCGGGGTATCGCCGAGCAACCCGAGAAAGCCTTTGTGACGACCACTCTCCAGCGCGCCGGAGGTGACCACCTTGTCAACCACGTGCAGATGCAAGTAGTCGTCGTCGACGAAGAACCCGAGGACGCTGTCGTCGCTGCGGGCGAGATCGCCGATCCGCACCGGGAAGCGCAGATCGTTCAATGCGGCGAACGCGGCACGCCTGGCGTCGGGCCCGCCGGCCTCGGCGATGAACACCTCGGCGACATCGTCGGGTACCTCCAGGCGCAACGTGGCTCGCACGACCGCGATCGGGCGACCTACGAGGCCCGCCACGCTCGGCGAGCCGATGGCCCCGAACGTGTCGACGGTCCACAACGTCGTATCGATCGCTCGTAACAGTGCCGAGAGCGAACTGGTGCTCGGCGGTGCAGTTCCGGTGCGGGCGGTGACATCGGCCTGCACCACTCCGGTGGCGAGCAGGCCGGCGAGTCGGGTGTGGTCGTCGAGGCCGGCCAACGGCCCGGCATCGGGTGGCAATGGCAGTCCGGGTGCAGGCTCCCACGTGACCGACCCGGTGATCTCATCATGACCGAGTTGACCGAGCGGCGATCCGGCTACGTCAAAGAGCTCCAATGCTTCGTCGACGTGGTCGGGAAGGAGGAATCCGACGACCGGGTTGACCGCACCGGTGGGATCCTTCTGGTCCACGAACGCCTCGCGGGCCAGCAACGGGTCAGTCGTTGTCGGATGCGCCGGATCGACCAAACGGAACAGCCAACGTGCACCGTGTTGGACGCGCGGTCGCAAGTTGATCGACGTCGCCTGGCCCGCAACCTCCAGCGTGCTGGTGGTGCGCACCACCGGGACGGGCACGTCGAGGGTTCGCCCGAACGCATCGACCAAACGCAACGCGTCGACGCGCAACGTGCCACCGAACAACGGCGTCGGTAGGCCATCGGCACGGGGAAGCGACTTCCCATCGAGACCAACGGGCCCCCGAGCGACGTGACCGATGTATGGGATGCCGAGGAGCTGTTCGCGGATTCCGTCGAGGGATGCGGAGACGAGATCGACCGGGCCGATCTTGTCGTTGAGCGCGCCGAGCGCCGCCTCCTCATCGTCGGACAGCTGCGACTCGGATGGATTGGCAAGGTCTCGTTGCTGTTCGGCGGCGAGCCAGTTGACGATGCCGCTGTGAAGGGCATCGCCGATCCGTTCGTTGATCGTCGCCCGCCCGACGAAGTCGAAGGACATCGCCGTCGTCGGCGCGTCGGCGCCACTTCGCGCAGACAGATCGATCGAGTCGAGATCCCAGCCGCTCATCGTCTGTTCGCCCGTGAGCGTGACCTTCCATTCGAGCCAGAGCGGCACCCACGGCTGTCGCCATGTGGTGATCGCGATCGGGCTGGGTGGCGTACCGCGCACGAGTGAGAAGCGCGCCAGCTCGGCGGCGATCTGTCCCGTCACGACCGCCTGGCCGTGCGAGAGCTGGGACCACGAATCGGCGGCTGCAGCGTTCGGGGCATTGAACGCGGCGGGTGAGGCGGTGACGAACAACTGCGGAGCGATGCTGGCCCGACCGCTGGGGTCGTAGGTGCCAGTCGTGCCGTAGAGCCGCACGGTCTCGGCAATCATCCGCGCCCGAGCGGCCACGAACATCGTCGGCGGCGCGCCGGCCGCAGCCAGCCAGCTGTAGGCGTACGGGTCGAGCAGGATTGCCTCGCGGACGATGCTCAACACCTCGTCAGGGATCGCGCCGTTGGCGAGCGTCGGCAGGATCGCGTCGCCCTCGACAACCCCTTCGATTGCGGTGACGACTTCCTTCGGATACCGGCAGCGAAGCCGTCCGCTCTCGTCGTAGAGCCCGTCGTCGTGGTGGCGATGGCTCGGCTTGGCGCCGCGCAGCGCCAGCAGTGGAGGTTGTGGGCGATACAGGCGCGGGGCCGCACGCACCACATCTCGCGTCGCGCCGGGTGGCACCGCAGGCGGTGTCTCCTTGGAGCGAGGAGCGGTCGAGTCGGTCGTACCGGTCTCCAGTCCCTTGATCTTCCGCTTCCACTGCGTCTTGGTCACCAGTGAGTCGAACCCGCCGACCGCTGCACTGGCCCGGCCCTTGCGACCGACCGTGGTCGGGTTGGTGGCCGCGCTGTCTTGTACCCGCAGGCGGTCGGGCTGCACGCCTGGAAGTGGGGTTCCGGGGAACGACCAGAAGCCCTCGGCATGCTCGCGTTCTTCGAGATCGCTGAGTCCATCGGCGGTACCGAAGCGATCGAGCAGATTGGCGGCAAACGCAGCGACGAGCCGCTCGGCGGCGAGTCGTTGGTCATTCGACAACCCGAGCGCCTCGGCGCCGAACGCCGACACCACGTCATCGACGTCGAGACCGATCGCCACGCCGAGCGCAGAAGCAGGTGGCCGGTCGTCGGCACCGTCGGGAAGTGCTCCGTCGATCGGCACGCCCATGACCGCGCCGTGGACGAGCGTCGAGTAGGTCGGCAGCTTCGGGCCGAGCACGACCTTTGCGGCCTTCTCCACCGGCATGGCCACGTCGGGAAGGATGCCGTCGTACGCCAACCGCTGGGTCTTGCCCTCGTACAGCACTTCGACGGGAGGGTCGGTGGCCGGCGCGTCGAGACCGAGCGACTGCTGGTAGCGGACGATCCTCGGGTCTTGTGAAACGAGCACCTCGTCGTCGTCGCCGTCGTGCACAACGAGCCAGCCGAGGTCGGCGAGGCGGAGGTCGAGACGGGCCGAGCCGGCGATCCCCGACAACGGATCCTGGTCGCCCCTGGTCCACCAACCGGCGACGGTGTACACCGCGTGCGAGCCATGAAAGCCATTCGGCGCGGCCCCGCTCAACTTGGCGAGGTCGTCGAGCGGGTCGTGCAGCGCGAAGCGACCTTCGCAGGCCGCGTACGACGCGGTCCACAGCAGCGAACCTCCATACGCCGCGTCGAGCGGCTGGAAGAGCACCGCATCGGGTGCCGCCGCGGGGAAGGCACCGGAGAAACCGGCGAGTGGCGTGACCGTCGCCGACGGGGCGTCGATGACCCAGCCACTGACGATCGCTTGGCTCCTGCCTTCGGGGAGCAGCGCGCGGACGACCACCCAGCGGTCAGGGAGCGGCGGCAACTCCAACTTCGTGCCGTCGGCGCTCTGCGCGCCCTGCACCAACGAGTCAGGCATCGCCCAATGCAGATGCACTCCAGCGGGGCGCACTTCGCCGGCATCGAACGGCACCGGATCCGGGTCGTAGCCCTTCATCGCCACGGTTGCTTCACCGCCCTGCGACGGAACGACGAACGCCTGCACATCGATCGGCACGAGGATGCGTTGGTTGCGCGGGAGTGAGGGGTCCCAGGTATCGACGATGCCGAGGTCGACGCCGGTGCGGGCGAGCGCGGCGAAGCGCCGGTCGAACACGGCCTTCTTCAGCACCGTCGGATTCAGCGGATCGAACACGACCATCACTCCACCTCCAAGAACAGCGTCGACAGCGTCTGATAGGAAACGGTTGGACGGAACACCATCGCGATCGAGTCCTCGACGACCTCGCCGAATACCTGGCGATACGGAAATCTCACCAATTGCAACGCGTACTCGCCACTGTCGAGCGTGTCGGTGGCGCCGGTCTCGGGATGCTTGGCGAGCTCGCGCTCCAAGGCCTGGATGTCGACCACGCCGGCCCCACCTCCCGCACGGAACGGCACATCGATCGGGGGCACACCGAGATACTCGAACGTGTTGCGGTCGCGCGGACGCAGCGTCGCCGCGACCTGGCCGTTCTCGAGCGCGGTATCGAAGCCGAACTGCACACCTTGGCGAGGCTCTTCCACGTGAACGACGGTCGG
The DNA here is from genome assembly GCA_025358075.1 of Ilumatobacteraceae bacterium. Classification (GTDB taxonomy): domain Bacteria; phylum Actinomycetota; class Acidimicrobiia; order Acidimicrobiales; family Ilumatobacteraceae; genus JAENVT01. Next base: position 9,750 of record JANYKU010000169.1, on the reverse strand, counting down.
TATGCCATCGAACAAGCACAGCAACACCGCAGGCGCGAGGCGCTCGAGACGCAACAGCCGCATGCGCCGCGGATCGTCCTCCTGGAACTTGGCATCGTCACCTTCGGCGGGATCGACGTTGAAGGCCCGCACATGCAGCGCCGGCCAACCCGATACGGCCCGCGAGCGCAGCAGGAATCCACTGATCGGTCCGCCTTCGCCGCGGTATCGATTGCTGCCCTCTACCCGCCGCAGGTTGCGCTCTTCGTTGTCGAGCTCGTCACGGATCGCGTCGTAGTTGGCGGCGAGGTGGATGCGATCGTCGGTGTTGACCGTCCCCACGCTCAGCGCACCTTGCACGATCGCATCGGTCCACCGCCGGTCGAGATAGAACCAGCGGATCGATTCCTCAGGGAGGAGCTCGGAGTCGGCAACGATGTTGGCGAACGGCACCGCTTCGAGAAGTCGAAGTCGTACGAGCCAATTGCGTAGCTCGGCGGGCATCGCCGAGTCGGAGTCGTCGTTGTCGATCTCGATTGCTGTTGCCTTGATGGCAAGCTTGACCGGCAAGTCGTGAACGATCAGCGTTCCATCAGGCTTCATCGGGGATCCTCCAGGCGAGTGCCGCGTTCGTCGAAGTGGCCGCCGTCGAGCAGCTCATCGAGACGGTCGGCCACGGGTTGGGCCCTGCGCCGGCCCAGCGGGATCGTCGGGCCGGCGACCGGATGCTGCATGAACTCCTTGGCGAGCGTGCCGGAGACGAGACCGGTGAGCGTGCGGTCCAACGCGTCGCGCAACGTGGCGTTGATCTGACCTTGATCGAGTCCTTGGAGCAGCGCGCCGGCGACCGGGACCTCGGTGTTACGGATGCCGTCGAGCATCTGGATCGTGCTGCCGCGCAACACCTCGGCACCGAAGCCGAAGCCATTGGCAAGCAATTGCGGGGCGTCGCCATCGACGTTGATCGATCGCCCGGGGTCGAACAAGGCGCGCGGCGGACCGATGAGCTCGCCGGGCGCGCCCGCGGCCCGCTTGACGAACTCGCGACCGAAGCGCACCGCCAACGAGGAGTCGAAGGTCAATCCGTCGACGGCACCGAAGAACTCACCGAGCAGTCCGTCGAGCCCACCCCAGATCGTGTTGCTGCGGGCGGCCTGATACCCGCTCTGTCGCCACCGCAGCAAGCTGCCGACGATCGCCGGCTTCGAGAGCGCGAGCAGTCGACCGATCTCGAACGCTGCGGCGAGCGAGAGATCCTCGCGACCGTCGGGCACGACGATGCGCAACTGGTCGGAGGCGTGGGCCAGCACGAGGCGGCCTCCCGGCGGGTCCTCCGTCGGATGGGCGACGAACGGGCCTCGGTACCAGACACGTACCTCGTCGCCGCGCCGAGTGCGGCTCGGCAGTCCGACATGACCGGTCTCGACGACCTCGATTGGTGGACGTCCACCAGCCGGCTGGCGATCGGCCAGCGTCGGCCGATTCGGATCTGCCAATCCTCCGAACAATTGCGAGTCGACCTGCTCCATCAGCAACTTGAACGTGGTGTCGCCGACGGAGGTGAAGCTCCAGTGCAACAGGACGGGGAAGCGGTAGACGGGGTCGAGCAGCTGCGCGTAGTAGCCGCCCGCGGCGACGGTGAAACCCTGCGCCATCTCGACGTAGACGTTGCTCTCCACCGTGACCGCGTCGTCGAGCGTCCAGTGCGCCGACGCTTGGTACGCCTGCGCGCCCGATGGCGACAGCGCCGTGTACTTCGTCACCGATGCTCCCGCCTGCGCCGCGAGCGGAGCACCGCCGGCGACCTCGACGTTGATCGGGTTGATCGCCTCCGCGGTGTGGCCCGAGACGACGTGGTCCCAACCAGCGACATCGACCACCGACGTTTCGTAGATGTCGAGGATGCTGAACGTCGGAGGCTGCGGCGGTGCCTCGGGGATGAGGACGTCGAACTGTCCTTCGAGGTTGACGAGACAGGCGAGGTACTTGACGGGCACTTCGTTTCCGTCGGCGTCACGAGCCGGCACGGGAAGGCGATTGGAGACCACCACGGCGAGGAACCCGTCGTCGTCGCCCATCATCAACTCCGTGTCGTTGATGTCGACCTCGCGGGCGTGGGCCAGCAGGGGCACGTCCTTCTTCGTCGGGAACACCTTGTCGATCACCGACTGGCGCACCGAGAGGTAGTTGCCGAGCTCGGAATCGGCGATGCCGTCGAGCACCATGCCCGGTGTGACGCAGTCACCAACGGGCTGATTCATCTTCAGCTCCGCTTCGCCCTCGGCGATCAGCACCAGCGCCAGCCATGGTGTCGTACTCGGCTGGCCGGCAAGGTCGCGCTCCCACGGCAACGTTCGTCGTTTGATGACGATCTGCGGCAAGCGGGCGCCGAACGAGCCTTCGGCGTTCGCCGGTGGAAACGTCGACATCACCTGGTCGGGTGGAAGCTGGTAGCGCGGCGAGCGAATGCGCACGAACGTGTCGAGTCGGTCCACCGGCAGGTCGGTCGGGCCCTTGTTGCCGGTTGCACCATCGGCGCTGAGCAGCTGATCGGTGCGGAAGCGGTACGTCCCGGCCTGCAACGGCGGGTCGATGAACGAATAGAGCTGGAACTTGCCTTCACCGACGGCCATCGCGCCGACCTCCTCGCTCGGCCGATGCGACCGACTTCTTCGCGGCGTCCACCGTGTCGCCTTTCGGTTGGCGCCAGGTGAGCATCGACCCGGGGCCGTCGGTGGCCAGCAGCTTGGCGCCCAGTGCAACCAGCCCGCGGCGGGCGATCAGCGTGGCGAGGTCTTCGGGATCCGACGTGCCGCCGAGCACCGCGGTGACCGCCCAATCGGATCCGGAACGCACCCGCACAACGACCGGACTGGCCACGTTGCCGTCGTCGGCGGCAACGATCGAGTAGACGAGCACACTGGTGGCACCGATGTGAACGACGATCGGATCCAACGCCTTGCCATCTGCTGTGGTGGCCAGTCGCGCTCCCCCGAGCTCCAACGCCAACGGGTCGAGGCGGACGTCGTCGTCGCCCGTCAGCGCAATGGCCAGGGTTCGCACCGGAACGGCGAATCGGGTGACGATCGCAGCTGCACCGGCCACCAGTTCACCGGCGTCGAGCCAACTCAGGCCGCCGGCGGCCGACCTCGCGCCATCGACGGTGATGACACAGCCATCGCCGACTGCATTGTGGCTGCCGAGACGCACCACCCGCGAGCGGGCATGCCAGCCGGCCAGCCCATCGCCACCGTCGACTCGCCCGTCGGCCTGCACGGCGATCAACGCCGTGCCCGCTGGGATGGCGACATCGTTGTCTTCCACGTCACCATCGAGCAGCACCGAACCACTCCCCTGGAGCAGGACGACCCGGGCGCGGCCAGTGACGTGCAGCGCCGGCCGCGCCCCAGCGCTGCTGTCGGTGTCGATCAACGCATCGGGAGCTTGCAACACCACCACGTCACCCGACCGCACGATCGTGTCGGGCGCACCGGCTCGCACCGCGGCGCCTCGCGTGCTGAGCGGCGCTGTCGATCCGGTGCGATCGAGACCGGCCACGAGACCTTGGAGAAGACCGGCGCCGATCGGTCCACCGGGGTGCGAGGCAGTCGTGCCGCTCGTGACGGTCCGCGGGATCGTCGAATCCGAGGCTGCGATCATCGTGCCGACATCGGCGGCGACCGCCGGAATCGCGGTGATGCCCATGTCGATCGGAAGTGATCGGCCCAGCCGAACCTGCACCGAGTCGAGTGATGGCGCAAGGCGCCGCTTCATTTGCCCATCGCCGACCGTGGTGACCGTCGCCCGCTTGGCCGCACCCGAGCCGGCCGCGAGATAGCCGGCGACGAACGGTGACCGCACAGTGGGTGCCGGAGGTGGATCGACCGGGCCGAATCGGGCGGCAGTGGCATCGGCACCATTGAGCCGCGCCAGGCCGTCGGCAAGCGTGCCGAACAGTGGCGGTGCCGAGCGCTGGCCGACGAACGCAGCGTGTTCGACGCCACTGCGTACACCAGTCGCCATGACACCGTCGGGCAGTGGCCCCGAGCGGACGGCGAAGAGCGTCGCCCGAGCCGCCGACAACGCTCCCAGCGGATCGACCGGTTTGGTCACGACCACGCCGTCGGCGATCACCCGAATTGCGCTGCGATCGTTGCCGGTGGCCTGCAATGGCAGCGGTCGCCGGCCGCTCTCGACCTTGTAGTAGTCGATCTCCGGACCGCCCACTAGCGTGTCGGCCTCGGCGACCAGCACGACCTTGCTGCCGGCGACCAGCACGTCGCCCTTCGGCAACGGCTTGTGGAGCAGGTTGAGGGGAAGCGCGGTTCCCCACGCGCCGAACGGGAACGCGTCGGTTCCGATCGACGAGCTGCCCGGCTTCGGCTGTGCGGCGCGCATGTTGGCGGCCAACTTGGCGAGGCCGGCGCTTTCCGAGATCCACGTCTGCGAGGCGTCATCGAGCCGGTCGAGCACGACTCGAACGGTTGATCCGAGATTGACGAGCGTCATCGGGCTCAGCCCGAGCGCGACCGTGGCTCCGCTGGAGCTGACCACCGTGAGGATCACCGGCGAGCCACCGGCAACGTCTACGGCGTTCGTCGGCACCGTTGTGACGATGGAGATCTCGAACTCGGCGAACACCTCGAAGGGTCGGTCGGAGCTGCCATCCGAGCTCGGCGCCCCGGTGTTGCCACCGGTGGCCGCCGGAAGCGTGCCGCGACCGGTGATGGCCGAAAGGGCCCGGGCCGTTCCGGAGCCGGAGTCCTCCAGGTACTTGCCAACGAACTTCGCCCAGCTGAGCACCTCCGGCGCAACGGTGCGCTCGGAGCCGAAGCTCACGCCGAACGAGCACGGCCCGACCTCGAGGGTGGCTTCGCCGCTGAAGTCGGGGCCCCACACCTTGATCGTTGCGCCGAGCGAGATGCTGAAGCCGATCGTGCCGAACCACGTGTCGATCTGGACGCCGGCCGAGATCCGGGCATACGCCTCGACCTCGAACCAGAACGGGTCGAAGTAGACGATGCCGTTGGCACCGAACCCGATCTTGGCCCATGCCCACCCGAAGTCGGCGCTGACCTCCACATCGACGCCGGCCATCAGCGCCTCCGACGTCAGCGCGAAGTACGACCCGCCCTTGACGACGATGTCATCGGTGACCCGCCAGACGAGGCCGAGGCGAGGCACGTCGGGATACCCGTCGCGGTGGAAGTCGGGGTGGTAGCCGCCGATCGAGAGCACGAACTGACCGGCGAGCGGCCCCTTCCACCAGATTGCGAAGGCGAAGCCGCCGGTGAGGCGAACGTCTTCGTAGAGCAGCCACGAGTTCTCCGTGAGCTGCGCCTGGATCATGAACACGCCCTCAACCGTGGAGAAGCGGGCGCGCAGGGCGAGCTCGATCGAGACCAGCGCGGCCTGCGGACGTGGGAGCGCCATGCGGGCCAAGCCGAGCAGATTGATCTCCAGGCCCTCACCGAAGCTGACGGCGATGACCGCGACTCCGTCGACGAGGGCGAAGCTGTTGAAGCTGATGCCGGCGGCGAACCAGAAGTTGCCGCGCAGTGGCGGGAAGTAGTCGTTGAGCTTGTACAGCTCACCCATCGGATCGTCGGGTGGCTTCGCACCGGGATCGAGCGCCTGGATGAACGGGTACTCACCGAAGTTCGAGAGGTCGGTCGGGATGACGAGGCCGCGATTGATGCCGAGGCCGCCGCCGATCCCGGTGAGGAAGAACGCCGGCGGACCGCCGATCGGCCCGTTGATCGCGCCGAACACGAAGAACGATGGAGAGCCGTTGTCGTCGGTGTAGCCACCGAACACCGACAATCCGTAGGTACCGAACCGACCGAGCAACATCCCGACGTACGACGGCGATCCCTTGTAGGTCGTCTTCAACAGTCCACCGGTCAGCGACACGCCGGCCATATCGGCCGAGACCGCAAGCCCCTGCAGATCGACGGCCCAACTCTCGAGCTTGAAGAAGTCGCCGCCGAGCCAGCTGAGCGACAGTTGATCGACCGCGGCGGTCAGCCCGAAGACCGAGACGCGGCCGTCGAACAGCAGCGTCACGCGACTGACGGTGCCATTCGCTTCGACGGAATCGAACCCGACGCGCTCGATGTACAGCGGGCCGAGTTGTCGTTGCACCACGACCCACCACGGCCCGGGCGGATCGCCGGCGCGCACCGCGAAGGAGAGGTTGCCCAATGGGTGCTTCTGGATGGCCACCGACGGGCTGAATGCCGGCCGGTTGGCTGCGCCGCTCTTGCCGGCGTCGTTCATGATGCTGTTGGCGACCGGGTTGGTGCCACCTCCCGCAGTGGGAGAAAACGCAAGACCGTCGAGGCGGATTCGCGCGCCGCCGCCCACGCCGTTGCTTCCGGCCTCCCCGTACAGCGACAAGCCGATTCCGTCGATACCGATACCGCCGAGGTCGAGCAACGGTCCGCTTGTCTTGGTGAAGCGCAACCCGACGCCGGCGACGACGACGGCCGGCACGAGATCGAGGTCGACGTTGCCGTTGATGTCGACCGAACCTTCGAGTACGAAGACTGACAACCCGGCAGGCTCCGGTGGGTCGACCCACGACGCGTCGACCTCGAGCTCGACCGTGATGTCGCCCGAGGTGGGGAACGGATATCGCGAGTTGGCATTGGGCAGCGAGACGTTGATGCCGAGGCGCTTGCGCCCGCCTCCGGCGTCATCGTTGACAAGACCGATCGTGACCTTGCCGTCGATGGTGATGCTCAATGGGTTGTTGGACGCCACGTTCCAGGCGAGGCGCTTCAGCCGCGTGAACAACGCATCGGGATCGACGAGGTCTCGGAACAGCTTCGGATCGAGGGTCGTCGCGTTGGCATCGGTGTAGATGACGCCTTGCAATGCTTGCTTGGCCCGCGCCGTGTAGACCCCGCCGAGTGCCTCGGAGATCACGCCGGTGGCGAGCGAGATGCCGATGGCAAGCAAGTCGAGGGCGGCCTCGTCGGCTCCTCCCAGCGTCTCACCCGACGTCCCGCGGGTGACGGCCACGAGTGTGGGGGGTTGGGCGTCGAGCGTCCAACGAAACTCGACCGACTCCGCGGCATGGTCGTCCAACGCGAGGCCGACGCCGACCATGCGCGTGAGCCCGCCGCCGGTGACTCCGGCGCGCACGCTGACCAGCGGGCGCAGCATTGCGCCGTGAAGGTCGAGCGGGAACGGCCCGATCAGCGCGGTGACCTGAACACCTGACGTCGACAGACGCAGGCCATCGAGAGCGAAGTGGCCGACGCCCGGTACGTCGAAGTCTGCGGCGACCGTGACTGCAGGTGACCCGCCGCCTTCGACGGTGACCGAGATCGGGTAGTTCGGGCCCGCGCCGGACCCGAATTGGATCAGACCCGGAGTCGATGGCGAGCAGTGGACCAGCGCGCCTGCCGGGTCGAGCGCGGTTGCCAACGCCCGTACTCCGGTCGCGGCCAGTGTCGGAAGGTGGGCCACCGCCCAGGCGCCGGGGTTGGCTGCGAGTTGGTCGAGACGCGCGCTGCTGACATGGTCGTTGTCGACCAGGTCGAGTGCTTTGGTGATCTCATCGACGGCTTCGCCGAGATCGTGCGCCGCGCCCGGCGCGCCGTTGCGTTTGGCGCGCAACGCGTCGAGCAGTGGCGGGAGGACCATGCCGCCGACGCCTGACACGATCGACCCGATGCCACCGGACGCCGGATAGAGAGGGATCGGCGCGACGGAAGGTCGGAGCAGTTCGAGCCGCAGGTTCGGGGCAACGGCGAGGTGCACCCCCCGACCGTCGATGGTCATGGTGCCGTCGAGCACGACCGACGGCGACCCCGACGTTCCGATGGAGAGCCCGGCCGTGATGGCCGTGGAGATCGGAAGGTTGTCGATCGTGGTGTCGAGCTCGACCGTCGCGGTGAGCTCGAGCCGTCCATCAGCCGCCTGATAGCCAACCGTCAAGCCCGGGGCGATCGGCCAGCCCGGGTTGGCGCCGCGGCCGGGCGCGACGATCGGGGCGAGCGCCTCGGCAAGGGCGATGGCACTACCGACCGGGTCGGCTCGCCATGGCGCTGCTCCGTGCCGCAGCCAGCCAACGGGATCGGTGAACAACCCGATCGGAAGCCGCAGGCTGCGCGCCCCGTTCTCCGCAGCAGGGCCGAGCAGATCGAGCGTGGTCATCACTCCGTCGAACGCAGTAGCGGCAACACCGTCGAGCGTCGACCGCAGCCAGTCGCCGGCTCCGCGGGCGATGACGGCGGGCACGAGTGTCGTCGCCAGGTCGACGAACCCAGCGGAGTCGGCCGTGGGGGCCAACACGACGCGACGCGGCGCAGCTGCGCCAGGCGCCTGCCATTCGATCGCCGCCTCGGCGGGAATCGAGGTACCGGCGTGAGCGACCAGTCGTACGCCACCGGCGTTGGCCTCGAGCGAACCGAGCGATAATGAAGCGGCCGCACCGGTCGTCGCCAGCGTGAACTCGATGCCAACGGATGGAACTCCGACCGACCCGGCAGTCGCCAGCGTGACCGACGCCGAACGTGCCGCAAGATCGACGGCCAGCTGCGCCCCACCGGCCGACCAGGCCAGGCTCGCACCAGTGCCAGTTGCCCCAGTGAGACCCCGAAGTGCTGTCGCCAGGGCGACGCTGTTGGTCGTCAGCGCTGCCCGCATCGTGACGGCGGTGTCGTGCAGCAGACGGTCGAGGCCGTCGGGATCGAGACCCCCATCGCGCACCAGCCCGAGGGCGCCGAGTGCGTCGCTGAGCGACGTCGACGCAGTGATCAGACGGGCGGTCACCTGACCGAGCAGCAGTCGGGCTTCGGTGACAGCGGTCGTGGCACTGAGATCGGTGCCGTCTGCATTGACCACCCACCGCTCGCGATCCACGTCGAACGCCTTCGCATCGTGGAGCACGAATTCGGCACTGCCCGCAGTGCCGTCGAACGGAATGCCGATGTGCGCCGACATCCAACGCACTTCGAGATCGTTGCTGGTGGCCCCGGGACCGCCGACGAGCCATCCATCGTGGACGCCGAGGTGCACGTCGACAAACATGCCACGGGCGACGTGGATGCCGAGCGTGTCGCTGGGCCCCCGGTCGAGCGTGAGCAGCTCCAGGGTGACACCGGCGCCGACCAGCAGCCCGGCGAGGTCGAGGTCGATCACCGGCAGGTCCACGGCGGCGTGCAGAGCGGTGTGCACGACATCGTCTACCGCTGCGGCAGCGATTGCTGCTTCCAACCGCGAGTCGAGCCCGTCGGCGACAAGCGCAGCGAGCCCACGGAGCAGATCGTCAGCCGGAAGCGAACCGAAGGCAGCGTGATGCTCGACACCGGCGCGGCGAGCCTCCGCGCTTGCCGAGGGAAACTGCTGGCCGTTGGTCAGGTCGATCGAGCGGGCAACGATGCGACGGACGCGCTCCATCGGCGACGCTTCGTCGGCGAAGAGCGATTCGTCCCACTCGGTGGCAGACGTCGAGGGGCGACGAAGTCGCGCCAGAAGCCGCAGGGCGTCGCCACCAAGCCCGGTTTGCATGCTGTCGATCGCCACTGGCCCCCACGGAGACCCGACGGTTGCCAAGTGATCGATCGCCGTCACCGAGGCCGCGGTACGAATCGCTGCAGCGCCCGCGGCTCCGTAGGCGAGCACCGTGATCGGATCGGTGCGCGCCGCGAGGATCGCGGAGAGGCGTGCGGCCTGCTCGCCGATGCCGCCACGGTCGGGGCGGGCGAGGCCGGCGTCGACGACCGACGGAAGACGGACGAACCATGTTCCGTTGCCTGC
>JANYKU010000098.1 GCA_025358075.1 Ilumatobacteraceae bacterium | reverse complement strand
TCACCTCCCAAGGCAGAGCACTGCAACCCAGTTTGGGAATTGAACGCGGATTACCCAAGACTCCATTTAATCTCCAACGCCGATCTCTACTCTTGAAAGCCGCGAAACCGTGTGCACCCGGCGATCCATGAACTGGCACCGGCACTGATCGGCGCCGACCCGACCAACCTCGCCGACATCAATCGGCGCATGGCCGAGGCACTGATGGGCCACAACTACGCGAAGAGCCCACTCGATGTTGCCTGCTGGGACATCTTCGGCAAGGCAGTCGGGCGTCCCGTCGTCGATCTCATCGGTGGCCGGCTGGCCGACGACATGCCGCTGTACAAAGCCGTGCCGCTGGGCAACGCCGAATCGATGGTTGCCTTCACGCTCGAGCAGCGCAGTCACGGGATCCACCACTTCCAACTGAAGGTCGGCAACGACCCGCGAGCCGATGCACGTGCCAGCCTGGCCGTCGTCGAAGCCACGAATGACGATGACCTGATCCTCGCCGACGCCAACGGCGGCTGGCGGCGACAGGACGCAGTGGTCGCAGCGCGGATCATGAACGGGGCCGAGCGCCTGTACCTCGAACAGCCGTGCCCAACGCTGGCGGAGTGCCTGCTCGTTCGTCGCAACACCACCCTCCCCTTCGTGCTCGACGAGGTGATCACCGACGTCGCGGCACTGGTCGCCGCAGCAGAAGCCGGAGGTATGGAAGCGATCAACTTGAAGCTCAATCGCGTCGGCGGTCTGACCAAGGCCAAGTTGGTTCGTGATGTCGCTGTCGAACTGGGCATCCGCCTGACCATCGAAGACAGCTGGGGAGGCGACCTCACCTCCGCAGCGGTCAGCCATCTCGGGGCCAGCACTCCTCCCCACGCACTCTTCGCCGTGTCATTCATGAACGACTGGACCGACAACCACCTCGCCGGGTACCAGCCGCGTTCGGTCGATGGCCGCGGTCGTGCGCCAGTCACGCCGGGCCTCGGCGTCACCGTCGACCCAGAGGTGCTCGGCGCTCCAGTCGCCTCCTGGCCGTGAGCAGTGCCCGGTGTCAGACGATGTTGCGCTCGGGACGTGTTTCGCGGGCAAACCGCTCGACGTCGAAGCCGCTGACGTCGACAGCTGGGGTATGACCGAGAACGAGGTCTCGTAACACCTCGCCGACCGCCGGGCCGAGCAGGAAGCCATGGCCCGAAAACCCGGTCGCGTAGATGAACCGGGACACCGCCGCCGCTTCGCCGATCAGCGCGTTGTGGTCCGGCGTCGTTTCGTAGAACCCATGCCAACCGCCAGCGATGCCGACCTCGAGCAGAGCCGGCGCACGGTGGGCGACGACGTCACCGACGACCTCCAGCCAATCATGGCGCATCGGGGCATCGAACCCCGCCGGCTGATCGGGATCAGCCATGCCGAACAACAGGCCCGGCCCTTCGGAGTGGAAGTAGAACCCCGTCGCGAAATCGATGGTCATCGGCAGGTGCTCGGGCCGACTCGGCATCGGCTCGGTGAACCAGATCGGACGCGCCACGGGCTGCACTGGCAGGCTGACCCCAACCATCGAAGCGATGGACGGCGACCAGGCACCGGCAACGCAGATCACGGTCGACGTCGACACCGTGCCGCGTTCGGTGCGCACACCGGTGATCTCGCCGGCATCGACATCGATCCCGGTCACCGGGCAGCGCGTCAGGATCTCGACACCCATGGCTCGCGCTGCGGTTGCGTAGCCCAACACCACCGCGTCGGGTGTCGCGTGGCCGTCGCGCATGCACACCGATGCGGCCAGCACGTCATCGACGTTCGCCAACGTCGACAGGCGCCCGGCCTCTGCCGCCGACACCATCCGGCTGGGCACCCCCATCGAGTTCTGCAACGCGGTGTTCTGCTCGAACAGGGTGACATCGTCGGGGTCGGTGAGCAAGAACAGGTAGCCGACCTGCCGAAGGCCGATGTCGGCCCCGGGCCGATCGCCGAACCGTTCGAAAGCGTCCATCGACCGCAACGCCAAGGCGATGTTGATCTCATCCGAGAACTGCAAGCGCACGCCGCCGGCTGACTTCGACGTCGATCCGCACGACAGCTGATCCGCCTCCAGCAGCACCACATCGGTGACACCTGCTTCGGCAAGGTGGAACGCGGCGCTGGCGCCCATGACCCCGCCGCCGATGATCACCACCTCAGCGCGATCGGGAAGCGATCGTTCCAACGTCATACAGTCTCTGAGTGTGACCGATCTACCCACCCCAATCCAACCCGTCGCCGCCACGACCATGCCGCGCTACGCCGGATCGTCGACGTTCGTACGCCTGCCGGAACTGCGCGATGTCAACCGTTGCGACGTCGCCATCCTCGGCGCTCCCTTCGACGGAGGGGTCAGCTTCCGCCCCGGAGCGCGCTTCGGGCCGATGGCAGTGCGCCAGGCGTCGCGTGCGATCCGCCCGCAGTACCACCCGCAGTTCGACGTGCAACCGTTCGCCAACCTGCAGTTCGCCGACGCCGGAGACGTGGCCTGCAATCCGTACTCGATCTCCGAGTCGCTCGTTGCGATCGAGGCGAGGGCCACCGAGCTCCTCGGCCCCGCCGGCGGCCCCAATCCCGTTGACGGGCTGATCACCATTGGTGGCGACCACACGATTGCCTACGCGTTGTTGAAGGCGATGCACCAGCGTTTCGGAAAGGTCGCCCTCGTCCACTTCGATGCCCATCTCGACACTTGGGACGTGTACTTCGGCGAGCGATTCACTCACGGAACCCCGTTCCGGCGCGCCGCTGAGGAGGGACTGTTCGACACGGAGGCATCGATGCACGTCGGGATCCGCGGCCCGATCTACTCACCCTCCGACTACACCAACGACGCAGCACTCGGTTTCTCGATGATCAGCTGCGACGATATCGAGCGGCTCGGTGTCGACGAGGTCGCACAGAGGATTCGCGCTCGCGTCGGTGACCGCCCGATGTACCTGTCGATCGACATCGACGTGCTCGACCCGGCACATGCGCCAGGCACCGGCACTCCGGAGATCGCCGGCATGACCAGCAGGGAGCTCGTGATGATCTTGCGCGGACTGGCCGGAATGAACCTGGTGTCCGGCGACGTGGTCGAGGTCGCCCCGGCGTACGACCACGCCGAACTCACCTCACTGGCAGCCGCCACCGTCGTCTACGAGATGGCGTGCCTGATGGCGGTCAAGAACCGCTGAATGAGACTTCTGGGAACGTTTGCCGTGATGGCAGCGGCACTGATCGCCGCGCCCGCGGTCCCGGACCATCCAGCGGCCGCCAGTTGCGCTGCGCCGACGTTGAAGTTCAAGCCCACGAAGGTCGCCAGAGGGGGCACGCTGACGATCACCGGGCAGCACCTCGGCGACGATTGCCTTGATACTGGAACGCTTCCGCAGGGGATCGGACCACTGGGCATCCCGCTGACAGGTCTCGCCATCGTGATCGACCAAGGAACGAACGAGTTCTTGGTGGCGACGGGGTCGGCCGATAGCGACTACTCGTTCCAGGTCGATGTTGTGGTCCCCTCGAAGTTGGAGCCTGGTGAGGCCACGGTCTCTGTCCTGGGCGCCGGCGACGCTCGCCGGACGATCAGTCCTTCGCTGGTGATCTCCAGTGCGCCACCCGTCAGTTCTGCTGACGCGACAGCTGCGACGTTCGGCCCACCGACGACGCCGGACACCGAACCATCTGGCACGGATTCGCCATCCGTGCTTCCCGCGGAGATCCCCGACGAACCAATCGCGACAGCGCCGCCGTTGTCAGCCGCACCGATCGAGGACGACAGCCACAACACAGATCTGCAACGAGCGATCGGTGTAGGCGTAGCCGGAGTCGTAGCAATCGGCGCAACCGCATTCGCAGTGTGGGCCCGGTCTCGACGAAAGAGCTACACCCGCTAGTCCTCGCCGAGGTACGCCTTGCGAACCTCGTCGTTGTGGGCCAGCTCCTTCGCCGGGCCTTCGAGGATGATGCGACCAGTCTCGAGCACGTAGGCGTGATTGGCGATGTTGAGTGCGACGAGGGCGTTCTGTTCGACGAGCAGCACGGTCGTGCCTTGCTCGTTGACCTTCTTGATGGTCTCGAAGACGGACTCGACCAGCACGGGCGCCAAACCCATCGACGGTTCGTCGAGCAGTAGCAAGCGCGGCTCGGCCATGAGGGCCCGACCCATGGCGAGCATCTGCTGCTCGCCACCGGACAGCGTGCCGGCCTTTTGCACCAGCCGTTCCTTGAGGCGGGGAAACAACTCGAAGACACGATCCATATCGGCGGCGATTGCACCTTTGTCCCTGCGCAGGAACGCCCCGAGCTCGAGGTTCTCGGTGACGGTCATGCGGCCGAAGATCCGACGCCCCTCGGGGCTTTGAGCGATGCCCCGCTCGGCCACTTCGTGACCCTTCAGGCCGGAGATCCGTTTGCCCTCGAAGTGCACTTCACCGCGCTTCGGCTTGAGCAACCCGGAGATGGTGCGCATGGTGGTCGACTTGCCGGCACCGTTGCCCCCGATGAGGGTGACGATCTCGCCCGGAAACACCGTCAGCGAGATGCCCTTCACGGCAGCGATGTTGCCGTAGTACACGTGGATGTCGTCGACTGTCAGCATGGGGTCGCGGCCCGCGGCGCGTGACGCTGGGTGGGTCACATCGATCGACGTCATGCTGCTCCCTCTGTTGCCGACTTGCCGAGGTAGGCCTCGATGACTCGGGGATCGGAACGAATCTCGGCGGGTGTGCCTTCGGCGATCTTGGCGCCGTACTCCAGCACGGTGATTCGCTCGGCGGTACCCATGACCACTTTCATGTCGTGCTCGATCAGCAGGATCGTGATGTTGCGTTCGTCGCGCACTCGGTGCACGAACGCCGTGAAAGCCGCAGATTCCTGCGGGTTCATTCCGGCCGTCGGCTCGTCGAGCAACAGCAACTTCGGCCTCAACGCCAGAGCCCGGGCCACTTCGAGTCGGCGCTGATCGCCGTATGGAAGGTTCTTGGCGAACTCCTCGTCGCTGCCACCGATGCCGACGAACTCCAGCAGTTCTTTGGCGGTCTGGCGGGCGTCGCGCTCTTCGTGACGCTGCTTCGGAAGTTGCAAGATGGTCGACCAGACACCGCTGCGCAGGTGCGGATGCATGGCCACCATCACGTTCTCGGCCGCCGTCATCGCGCCGAACAGGCGGATGTTCTGGAACGTTCGGGCCATACCACGCGCCGCGATCGTGTGCGGCGGCACGCCGAGCACCGAGCGCCCGTCGAAGTCGACATGACCTTGCGTCGGCACGTACAGCCCAGTCAGCACGTTGAAGAAGGTCGTCTTGCCGGCGCCGTTGGGACCGATCAAGGCAACGATCGAGCCGAGCGGGATGGCGAAGTCGACGTCGTTGACAGCAGTGAGACCGCCGAACTGCACCCGAACTTCGCGGGCATCGAGGAGGAGCTCAGTCATTCTCCGACCTCCAGGTTGGCCAGTGTCTGCTGCTCGGCCTTCTTGACCTGCTTCGAGCGAGCCGCAGGGATGAAGCCTTCGGGTCGGAACAGCATCATCAACACCAGCACCAAGCCGAACAACCCGAACTGCAGGTTGATGAAGTTGAACTTGGTTCCGGCCGCATTGTTGATCTTGGCGCCAATCCAGGTGAGGCCGGTGTAGTTGAACCAGGTGATGACCACGGCGCCGAGGATGGCACCCCACACGTTGCCCATCCCGCCGAGGATGACCGCGCAGAGGACGATGATCGAGAATGAGAAGGTGAACGTATCGACGTTGACCGTGCCGACGATCGTGGCGTAGAAGGCACCACCGACGCCACCAGCAACTGCGCCCACGGCGTAGGACCACAGCTTGGTGCGCATCAATGGCACGCCCATCAGGCTCGCAGCCAACTCGTCTTCGCGGATGGCCATCCACGCTCTGCCGAGCCGGCCGTCGCGCAACTTCACCGACACCCAGACGAACAACCCGCAGAACACCAGGATCACGTAGTACTTGGTGCGGTAGTCGCTCGACACGATGGTCTTCGGGATGCCGGGAATGATGTGGAGGAACCCCATGCCAACCCGGTCGACGGGGCCAATGCCCTTCGTGCCGTTGGTCAGGTTCAAGTTGCCGGGTAGCTGGTCGCTGTTGCGAAACACCTCGGGGAGGATCTCGCCGAACCCGAGGGTGACCAAGGCGAGGTAGTCGCTCTTCAATCGCAGCGTCGGCGCACCGATGACGACGCCCGCGAAAGCGGCGACGATGCCGGCAATGACGATGACGATCCAGAACGACAGGTGGATGCCGGGGATCTTGTGACTGGCCGCGTCGAGGAAGTGAAAGTTCATGGTGAGGGTGTGCTTTGACACGTTGACCGCGAAGTCCGACATGAACCACGCGCCGACGTAGGCACCGACGAGGAAGAAGGCGACGTAGCCGAGGTCGAGCAGCCCGGCAAACCCGACGACGATGTTCAGACCGAGCGCGAACAGCGCATATACCGCGCACAGCACGATCGTGAACAGCGGAAGGTAGCCGTCGGTCTCCGTGGTGAACCACAGGTGAGGCAGTGCGAACGCTACGGCCATCGCTACACCACCGATCGCCGCCTTCTGGAGCGACGCCTTGTTCAGGAAGTGGAGTCCCGCTGCGACCAGCAGAAAGATGGCCAGCGTGGTGATCGCGACCATGGCTACACCTTTTCCTGTTGGTGCGAACCGAAGATGCCCCCGGGTCGGAAGATGATCATCATGATGAGGATCCCGAACAGCACGGTCTGAGTCCATTTCTGGCCAGGGAAGAAGCCGAGGCCACTGTCGTTGAGACCCTGGATGAGACCGATCAGCACACCGCCGATGACTGCACCCAGCAAGTTGCCGACGCCACCGAGCACCGCAGAGGTGAAGGCGATCAGACCGAGTCGGAAGCCGGCGTCGTAGCGGGTCGTGCCGTTGACTTGCACGAACATGGTTCCGGCTGCGCCGGCCAACGCCCCGCCGAGCGCGAAGGTGTACGAGATCATCTTGTCGACGTTGATGCCCATCAACAACGAGGCGTCGCGGTCTTGTGCAGTGGCGCGCATCGCCTTGCCGATTCTGGTCTTCTGCACGATCCAGGTCATCAACAGCAGCAGTGGCGCCGTAACGAGGACGACGACGATGTACTTGAGACGGATGTCGATCGCACCGACGTGCCACGACGACTGCGGCAGCACGCTGGCCCGCGAGTGCGGGGCCGATCCGTTCATGAAGATGCCGATGTTCTGGAGGATGAAGCTGACGCCCACCGCGGTGATCAACGGGGCCAACTTCGGCGAATTGCGCAGTCGTCGATAGGCCAACTTCTCGATCGTCACATTGAATGCAGCGCACAGTGCCATGACGGCGATCATGACGACCGCGAGCAACATCCACGCCTTGGCGGACGACGACGTCTGGTTGAGCCGCTCCTCGAGAAAGATTGCTGCCAACACCGACCCGAGCATGAATAGGTCGCCGTGGGCGAAGTTGATCAGCTCGATGATGCCGTAGACCATCGTGTAACCGAGGGCGATCAGCGCGTACAGCGCGCCATTCGAAAACCCGATCACCACCACCTGGACAAAGGTCCTCGGTCCGTCGATGAAGGCGACGACCACGACGAATGCGGCCAGCGCCAGGACGGCGTAACCGAGGATCTGCATCAACGTCAGCTGTGGACGCCTGAAAAGGTTTGCCGGGACAGTGGACAAGTTTTCTCCCGTGTACGAACTGGGGCGGCCTCCGTGGAGGCCACCCCAGTTTCAGTGAATTGGAACTATGTAGATGCCCGGTCAGGCAACCGGCCAAGCCTTCAAGAAGGTCTCGACGTTGCCCGTGAGGAGCTGGATCGACATGTCGCGCACGGTGACGTCACCGGACTTGGTGTCGATGCTGAACTCCTTGCCGATGACCGACTTGTCTTTGGTGATCGTGATCTTGCCGGAGAACGCTGCCTGGAGAACACCCTTGCGGGTGCCGTCGGATGCAGCAACCGAGGCCATGATGTACTGCATCGCCGCAGCACCGTAGATGGCGTACGCCGACGCCGGATCGTGCCCGTACTTGGTCTTGAAGTCGGTGACGAACTTGGCACCGGCGCCGCCGGCCTTGATCAGCTCGGATGCCGGCAACCCGGCGAACGAGATGTACATGTCTTGGGCCTCGGCAAGCTTCTCCACGGTTGGGTAACCGGTGAAGCCATCAGGCGCGATCAGCTTGACAGCGCCCTTGTTCGGGCCGAGCACGGACACCTTGTCCTTGATCAGCTGCTCGCCGTTGTTGTCGTTGATGCCGCCGAGGAACACGCAATCGGGGTTGAGGCTCTTGAGGCCCTCGAACAACGCGGTGTAGTTCGGCTGCTTGGCGTCCCATGCCTGGTCGGCGACGATCTCGATGCCCTGCTTCTTGGCTTCGGCCTTGAAGGCCGTGGCAACGCCGACGCCGTAGGTCTGGGCGTCGTTCAGCACGACGCACTTCGTGACCTTGAGGTCTTGCTTGGCGAACTGCGCGTCAGCGGAACCCTGGTAGTCGTCGGTTGCGATGACGCGTCCGTAGTTGCGGACGCCCGTCGGGTAGTACTTGTCGGGCTCGCCCGGATTCCATGCCTTGGTCAGACCAGGGTTGGTGTTGGCGTGCGAGACAATGAGCATCGGGCCACTCGGGTCTTGGTTGAGCACCGGAACCTCGATCTTGGCGCAGCCCGAGTTGTAGGTGCCCATTACGGCAACCTCGCTCTTGTTGGCCACGTGGTCGCTGGCGTTCTTGGCGCAGGTTGCGTCATCCCAGCCACCCTTGGCCGCGGTGGAGTTGTCGTACGTCTTCAACGTGATGGTGTACGCACCGGCCTTGCCACCGGCCTGGTCGATCACCAGCTGAACGGCGTTGTTGGTGTCGGCGGACGCGTCCTTCGATGCGCCCTGCAACGGAAGGTCGGTGGCGATGACCAACGTGGCACCGGTCGCCGGAGCGTTGGTCCCAGCGGGTGTGGTGCCGCCAGCCGGTGTGGTACCAGCTGTGGTGCTCTTGGTGGTGCTGCTGCTGCTGCTGCCGCAGGCAACGCCTACAACTGCCAGCGCGATGAAGAGCGCTGACGCTTTCTTGAACCTCATGGTCCTGCCTTTCGTTGGCATAATGGTTTCTCCCCCGGCGGCAGCAAAAAAGGACAGGCCAGCTAGCTCGCCCCCCAAATACGACCGACAGCACGGCCCGAGTACGGAACCGCGGTCGGCACCCTAACAGTCCCTCCAACGACAGGCAAGGAAGCGCGCGGAGCGTTCACTCAACCGGAACTTGCACCCGGTTGAGCCCGAGGTCGATCACCTGATCGGCCACAGCAATGATCTCCTCATCGTGGCTGGCGCACACGATGCAGGCCCCGGCTCGGGCGCTGGCGCGCACCACCTCGGCCACCAATCGGGCGGTGGCACGGTCGAGTTGCGACGTCGGTTCGTCGAGAACGACGAGTTCGGCCTCGCCCGACAGGGCCCGCCCGATGGCGACCCGCTGACGCTCGCCACCCGATAGCGCACCGGCCGGCCGACCTTCCAGCCCACCGAGACCCAGCAACCCGAGGATCGAGCTCGCCGGATCGGCAGCAGGCTTCACCCTGATCGCCCGGACGAGATCGACATTGGCAGCGACGGTCTGTTGATCGGCGAACGCGGCCGTTTGCGGTGCGCACCCGACCGAGGCGATGTGATGCGCAACGGAACCACGCGTCGGCTTGCCGACGCCGAGCACCACTGAGAGCAGACTGGTCTTGCCCGACCCGGATCTCCCCGTGAGCACCGTGATCTGCCCGCGTCGCAGCTCCATCGAGACTGGTCCGATCGTGACCGATTCGAGGTCGATCTCGGCATCGCGCACGGTGACCGCCACATCGCCCGCCGCCATCGCGCCGCCAGCCATCGTCGACACGCGATCTCCGATCGGTTCGGAGCCAACCAAGCTGATGTGCCCGTCCACAGCCGCCGCCACCACCCGACTGACGACTCCGGCATCGGCGCGCAGCACGTCGGGAAGGCGCACCCATCCTCGCCCGTCGACCACCAACGAGTTGCGCCCAGCGAGCATCTCCTGACTGAGCCGCCCGTCGTGGATGGTCACCACCCGAGTAGCGATTCGCTCGGCGCGCTCGTCATGCGTGACCACGAGTAACGCCGCCCCGGTTCGCTCGGCGTGCTCACGAAGGAAGTCATAGACCTGATCGGCGCTCACCGCGTCGAGCTCGCCAGTGGGTTCGTCGGCGATCACCAGGCCGGGGCTATGGGCGAGGGCGGCGGCCAGGGCGACACGCTGACGCTCGCCTCCCGAAAGTGATTGTGGTCGACGGGGTCCCAAGTGGTCGAGGCCGAGGCGGGCCAACGTTTGCGATGCAGCACGCCGGCCATCGGCGCGGCCCGACCTGGCAAGTCGCGATTGGAGCGCGACGTTGTCGAGGCAGTCGAAGTCGTCGATCAGATCGAGACCCGAACGCTGGCTGACGACACCCACATGCGCCGTTCGCAACCTGACCGTGGCGGCGTGATCGAGCTGCGCCATGTCGTGTCCGAACAACAGAACCCGTCCCGCGCTCGCTCGGACCTGCGCGGTGACGGCGGCAACCAGGGTGGACTTGCCCGAGCCGCTGGGACCGCGGACTACGACGCGCTCTCCCGGATCGACCCGAAGGCTCAATCCGCGCAGCGCAGCCACGTCACGAGTACGACCCCGGTGCAACACGAACGCGTCATCGATGTCGATGACGGCTTCCCCCACCGGCGCCGGCGTGCTCACGTCGTGCCCCGCATCAGATCTTCGTTGGGCACGCTATGGGCAGACATCGCGCCGGCAAGCGCGCCGACGGCGAGCAACAGCAGCAATCCGAAGGACAGCGGTATCACGCTGGCCCAGGGCACCGAGAGTCGCAACGCCGGGTTCGGACTCCCGGAGGTTGCAGAAACTGCGACAAGCCTCGTAGCGATCCGCAACAGCCATCGGCCGGCGACCAGACCGATCGGGATTGCCAGCAGGATGACCGCCAACGTCTTGCCGGCGACCATCGCCACCAGCCGCCGGCCGTCGATTCGTTCGAGTGCGAGCATGCGGAGCAGCGGGCGGTCGTCGATGGCATCGGCTGCTGCGCCGAACACCACTGCGCAGGCTCCGAGGATGATGGCAACCAGCGCCGACGAGGTCAGGATCAGCAGGGTGACGACGGAAAGTGGGTCGGTGGCAAGGGCCTCCTGCCTGGTGGACCGGCGGTCGACCTGAATCTCGGAGAATCCCGACTTGTCAAGCTGCGCGGCCAGTGATTGCTCATGCGCTGCGCTGTCACTGGCGAGCCACAGCTCGTTCGCCGTTCCCGCACCGGGCTGAAGTAGGTCGAGTGCCGGTTGCAACGTGTCGATGTCGGCGATCGCAAACCTCGTCCCGACGCCAGGGAACCGCGTTGCCACCGCGACCGGGCGCAGGCGAACCGAGCCACTGCTGGTGTCGACCACGATGATTCCGCCGCGGGCGGACGCCGCCGTCGCCGGGTCGACGACAACGTTGACCGGGTCCTGCTGGCCGGGCCCTGACGGCGCGACGAGGATCGCGACCCCGAGCAACGAACCGGTGATCTTCAGATCAGAACCGGACTGGACCTCGACCGTTGCGTTTGCAGCGTGCAGCTGCGCAGCGCGGAGCTCGACGGCTGTCGAGCGGCCAGTTGATGCCGATGTCTGGATTGCGCTCAGGATGACTTCGACTGGCCGAGCTTCAGCCGACGTGTTGCCCTCGCCCACATGATGCTCGATCCGCGCGGACACGTCGGCTGGCTGCGCGAGGCGCAGTCCAACAAGCTGCCCACCGGCATCGCCAGGCGTCAACTTGGTACGAACGCCGCCGGGGAACTCCTCGTCGAGCGTGAGCTCGTGCCACGTCCCGTCGACCCGGTCGATCACCGCGGAGGTGTGCAAGCCCTCGAGCCCGGACCCGTCGAACTCGATCGATATCGCATCCTTCGGCAGGGCGGTCCCGAGCGGAGCCGGCGGCGGTTGATCGATCGCCTTGGCGAGTGCCTTCGGGTCAGCACCGAAGCTCGACCGCCAGCCGTGGAGGTTCCCGAGTGTCGCCGGATTCAGCCCGATCAGCTCCACGGTCTGAGTGGTGGTCGCCGAAGCCTGCACCGACACCCCACGCCGAAGCACATCGCTGGCCGTCGTTCCAGGCGCGAGCGCCGACCATCCACCGCTCGGCGCCAGGGCCTGTGGCCGCACCAACGACGAGCTGAGCTGCAACCGGAAGTCGTATGGCACCGCAAACGCCGCCTGGTCTCGCGAGCCCAGCCGCAGGGTCGAGGCGTACCCGAACGTCAGCAACGAGAACATCACGGTCACCGCGATCAGGGACGCGGTAGCGATCGATCGAAGCGGCTGGGCCGTTGCCTCGGCCAACGTCAGTTTGGTGAGCGGCCAACGCCGCGGGCTGGCGTTCGACGTGGCGCGCAACACGAGAGGTACCACTCGGACCACGAGCGCGGCCAGCGCAATCGCGGCGAGTACCGGCACGGCGACCAGCGACGGATCAACGACGCGATCCAACGACGAGGTCGAGACCGATCCTCGACCGACGAGCACCAGTAGGACGACCAATGCGGCGATGCCGGCGATATCACTGGCCAGTACGCGACGGCTGCGGATCGCAACTTGCACGTCGTTGATGCTGAGCACCGCGAAGATCAGCAGAAACGAGACCAGTGCGACCTCGAGCACGCGTGGCCCGACCGAACCGTCGATGGACCGCCGCAAGATGCTCCAACCACCAAGGTCCGCGCGGTGACCGAGCCAGGCCCCGATGGGCACCGCTGTGGCGATGCCGAGAACCAGGCCGCCGACCACCGGCAGCATCGCCTCGAGGGCCCGAAAGCAGACGATGGGCGGACGGTGGGCGCCTCTTCGGCGCAACACCGAGACGGCCCGCTGATGATCGGCCCGCCCGCCCAGACCTGCGAGCACGGCGACTCCGAAAAACAGCACGAGCAGGGCACCAATCGGCACCGCCAGCCGGTTGCCGGTGATTCTCGTTCGGCTGGTGATCGAGCGCAGCTGATCTTCGGGGCCCGACACGTGCAGACCCAGCGCGGTCAGCGACGGGTCGTTGCTGATCGCCCCGACTCCGGCGAGCAGCGGGACGACGTCGACACTGCGCAACCGTGCAGAGTCGACCGGCGATTGCCACGCATACGTGCGTCGAAACAGCCCAAGCGTCGAGATGTTCGACGCCGCGGCGACTCCGTTGGCCAGGACGATGACCTCGGCCGGATCGGGACGGAGCTCGCCGCTCAAGACGAGGTCACTTGTCGCTACTGCGGTCCCGACGATCGTGAGCCCAAGGGCTGAGTTGGCCGGAAGTTGCGCAACTGGCTTCGGATTCGGCGAGTCGGGAACGACTGCGATCACCTCGCATCGCTGTGCATCGCAGCGCGTCGGCCATGCTCCGTCGACCAACCGAGTGACCTGGTCGAGCCCGTCGAGGCCGGCGAAGCGCACGATGCGGCCATCGCCGGCCGCGAGCGCGCGGTACTCGACCGTCTTCAACACCGGACCGAGACCCGGACGCACCAGGCGCGTGGCGATCTTGCTGTCGAGTGCGGTGAGCTCGGCGGTCGTCGGCGGTGTATCCGGAGCGAAGGTCACGGTGAACGCCCGGGCCTCGGCATCGAGGCCCTGCACGCCGCGCTGCAGGGCGCGGTCGCCGGCCATGGTGCTGGCCACCGAAACCAACATCAGTCCGGCGATCCCCACGGCGATCGCCGCGACCATCGCCATCAGCCGGCCGCGACGTGTGCGCGTTCGGCGCAAGGCACATTCGACAGCGACCATGACCCCACTCACGTCGTGTCCATCGCGATGGTCTGCCGTTGGTGATATCGACGCATCTTGGAGCGAACACCGCACACGTTCATCGAGCACCACCGTCGGGCATGGGCGCGTGAGACGTCGAGGAACAACCATCCGCAGCCGTCGCACGATCCGATCCGATGCACGGCGGGCGATCGCAGCAGCTGCACTGCTTCATCCGCCAGCCGATCGCAGATCGAGGCGATCGAGGCCTCGCCCCAGTCCGGCGCGAAGCCCGATGGGCGACGGTTCCAATCGGCGGACCGCATCGCATCGGCTGCCTTGCGAACGACCGCCCCAACTGCCGCCGTCGGAGGCTCGCGACCCTGACTGATCGGGCCGAACACCCGATACAACCGCTCGCGCAGGTCGACCGTTGCCTCGAACTGCGACGCGACCATGGCGCTCGGCGCGACGCGCTGGTGCAGCACCCCCGAGGCTTGCGCCCACTCGACGACGTCGTCGGCAGAGGTGAGGTCATCGCGGGTGAAGACCGGACGAGCGTTGACCGTGTTGATGAAATCGAGCACGATGTGATTGGCGACGAACTCGAACGGCCGGCGGGATGTGCTGCTGACCATTCGGCGATGCTAGCTCGCCGTTACCCCTCTGGACCTGTTGAGCAGTAACACCATCAGGATGCAGATCGACCATCGTTGATGCCCAGAGCGGAAGTCGCTAAGATTTCCTGCGGGTGGAGACCCGTTCGAATCTCGGTTCGTCCTATTGGGAGGTTCCCCGTGTTCACTAGCGCTCTCGCACAGATAAAAGCTGTGAGCCGTGTCGCGTTCTACCTCCTGGTCGCGTTCCTGGTGATCCGACTGTGGCAAGACCCGTCCGGTTCCGCCACGGCCACCGTCAACTTCGTCGGTTCAATCGGGTCGTTCTTCTCTTCGGCCGTCAACAAGCTCTCGCAATTCGCCCGCGGGCTCGGCAAGTGAGCTGACGCGCGAGGTCGCACACCACAGCCACACCGA
>JANYKU010000087.1 GCA_025358075.1 Ilumatobacteraceae bacterium | reverse complement strand
TGCACCGACATCACCCGGTTCGACCAGCAGCGCATCCACATCGTCCGTTGCCACGTTGCGATACCCGTCGAGCGCGCTGGCAACGATGGCGGTGTTGGCGGCCATCGCCTCGATCAACACCACTCCGAACGATTCGCCATGGAGCGAGGGCGCGCAAAAGGCATCGGCGCCGCGCAGCCTGGCCATCTTGTCGGCATCGGTGAGCCGCCCGAGCCATTCGATGCGATGATCGTCGGCGTACTGAGCGCGCAACCGAGCGGTGTCGGGACCGCTGCTGCCGACCCACAGCCGCACTTCGGGACCAAGCTTGCCGAGCGCTGCCAGCAGAACCTCGAGACCCTTGCGCTCTTCGTGACGGCCGCAGAAGAAGATGGTCGGCCCGGTGGTCGAATGCGCGGGTGAGTCCCGGTAGGCGTCGAGCTCGACACCGTTGAACAAGATCTCGTAGTTGCCGCCGACGTAACGGCGGACCAACTCGGCAGCGTCCTTGGAGACGGCTACGGCATGGGCGATGTTGTCGAACGCCGGCTTGATCATCGGCCGCAGGTACTTGTAGCTGGCGCTGTCACCGGCGGCGTGGAAGGTGGCCAACACAGGTGCGGGATGCAGCAACATCGCGGTTTGCGTCGGGCCTGGGATGAACGGTTCGTGCAGGTGCAGCACATCGAACTGCTCGTCTCCCAATGCCCGCATGGTGCGCAGCGAGCACGAGGGGTCGGGCGCCAGCGGCGCCATCGAACCGTTGGCCGACGTCGGCAGGCTGTTGCCCAGCGGTGTCACGAACGTGGCCGGCGGTGGACCATCGCACGGAGCGAGCACACGCACCTCGATGCCCATCTTGCGGAGCTCGCGCGACAACCCCATCACCTGAGCCTGCACGCCGCCGGGGACCGACAGGCTGTACGGACAGATCATCGCTACACGCAGGAGCCGGCTGTTACGTCGAGCCTCGTCTCCCCCGACTACCGATTCGGCCACAGCTCCGCACGCTACCCGACGTCCCCCTCGTCGCCGGGGGTCGTCGCCGAAGTACGGTCCCGCAGATGACTGCGAAGCCCGCGATGCCTGCACTGTCGGTCATCGGAACGCCGACGAAACGCAACACGATCCTCGAGTTGGCGGCCGAGGCCGAGCGACACGGCTTCGCCGGCCTCGCCAGCCCCGGCATCCACGGCAATCTGGCGATGTGCGGCTCGCTGGCTCATGTGACCAATACGATTCCGTTCTGGACGAGCATTCAGCCGATCTACCACGGCCACCCCGTCGAGGTAGCGATCACGGCCGGCCATCTGCACGAGGTCAGTGGCGGACGCTTCCGTCTGGGGCTGGGCGTCAGCCACGCGCCGACGATGCACCGGCTCGGCATCGACACCGGCAAGCCGTTGCACGACATGGGCAACTATGTGGCGGCCATCCGTGCCGCGACCCGTTCGTCCGGTGAGTTGCCACCGATCTACCTGGCGACGTTGCGCGACAAGATGCTCGATCTGGCGCTGACGATCGCCGACGGCGCCATCTGGGCGAACGCCTCACGTCGCTACATGCCCACCCAAGTAGCCAGGGCGCGCGCCGCCGGCCGCGACAACTTCTTCATGGCCAGCATGCTCCCGACGGTGATCGACGAAGATCTCGACACTGCTCGCGCTGTGCATCGGAAAACGCTTGCCGGATACGTCGGCCTTCCCAGCTATCGCAACTACTGGAAGCAGGCCGGATACGAGGACGAGATGACGGCCATCGAGGCCGCGCTCGATGCCGGCGATCGCGAACGCCTTCCGTCGCTGATGTCCGATACCTGGATCGACGACTGCACGATCAGCGGTTCGGCCGGCGTGGTCCGCGACCGGGTCGACGAGTGGCTGGCGATGGGCGTGCTGCCGATACTGGTGATGTCGTCGACATCCGGCGGGCAGGCCGTCGCGATCCGAGAACTGTTCGCCGCGTACGGTTCATGATGGCTCGCCGGTCGTAGTCTTCGCCATGCCAGCACGCGGGTCCCTGCAAGGAGTGCGATGAGAGTCACGGTCGATGCCCAACGATGCCACGGCCATCAAATGTGCGCGATCGCCTCGCCCGAGGTCTTCGGCAGCGATGCCTACGGAAACGCTGTGGTCTTGCTCGACTCGATTCCGACCGAGCTCGAAGCGAGCGTGCGACGGGCCGAAGCCAACTGTCCCGAGCGGGCCATCACGCTCGACGACGGGAGCTGAGTCGCGATGCCTGGTGCAGGCCCGCCATCCGACTGGATCGCCGACTACGACATCTTCGATCCTGGCTTTGTTCGAGACCCGTATCCCGAGCTGCACGAGATGCGCGAATCGACCTGCCCGATCGCTCACACCGAGCGCTGGGGCGGATCATGGATGCCAACCCGATACGACGACATCGTCGCCATCGCACAAGAACACGACATCTTCACGTCGCGCAACATCATCGTCGTACCACCGCCGCCGGGGGTCTACGAAGGGCCGTACGCGGGGGTCGCCGCGCCGCCGATCACCTCCGACCCGCCAGAACATCACTGGCACCGACGCACGATCCTGCCGGCGTTCTCGCCTCAAGCCGTGGCGAAGTACGAAGAAGGCACGCGTGCGCTGTGCCATCACCTCATCGATGGATTCATCGACGACTGTCAGACCGATGCTGCCGCTGACTACGCCCAGCAGATCCCGGTGCGAGTGATCGCCACGATGCTCGGCGTTCCCCTCGAGATGGCCGACGAGTTCACGTCGTGGGTACGCGGCGTACTCGAGATCGGCCTGACCGATGCGAAGGTGCGCCTCGAGAACAGGATGAAGATCCTCGAGTTCTTCCGCGGCCAACTCGACGACCGCAAGGCCAACCCGCGCGAGCACGACTTGATCACCGATCTGCTGAACACTCGGGTCAACGGCGAGCTCGTGCCAGAGGACTATGTGATGGGTGTCTGCAACCTGATGCTGGTGGCAGGAATCGATACGACGTGGTCGGCGATCGGTGCCTCGTTGTGGCATCTCGCCCAACATCCCGAGCATCGCGGCCAGCTCCGCGAGCATCCCGATGTCTGGCCGACCGCGATCGAAGAGCTCCTGCGCGCCTACTCCCCCGTCACCATGGCGCGCATCGTCGACCACGACACCGAGTTCCAGGGCTGCCCGATGCACGCCGGCGACCGCGTGTTGATGTCGTTCCCTGCTGCCAACCGAGATCCACGACAGTTCGACCACCCCGACGAAGTCATCCTCGATCGCGAGCACAACCGCCACATCGCCTTCGGCGCAGGCATCCATCGGTGTGCCGGCTCCAACCTCGCCCGGCTCGAGTTGCGGGTCGCCCTGCAGGCTTGGATGCAACGGATCCCGGAGTTCGAGCTGGTCGATCCCGATGCCGTCACCTGGGCTGGTGGCCAGGTTCGCGGCCCACGCCGCTGCCTGGTGCGGTTCGTCCGCTGATCAGGCGGTCGTCGACACGCCGCCGATCGAAGTATTGCTGGCCGCCGGCGCAGTGATGACCAGGTTGGCCACCATGCCACGCTGCGCGTGATCGGCGATGTCGCAATACAACTGATACGTGCCCGGTACGAGGTTGCCGATGTCGACGGTGGTGTCACCGCCCGGACGGACATCGTTGCTGATGTGCCCGCCTCGGACACCGACGTTGTGGATGATGCCGCCCTGGTTGAAAGCGTGGAGACGAACCTCCCCGGCGGGCGCCGTGAGGTCTCCACGGATGACGTACTCGCCGAGCGTGACGTTGACGGTCGACCCGACGAACGGCGCCGGCCGCGGGTCGCTGCCGCCTCTGGACAGCACCACGACGACGACGACTGCGGCCACAAGGAGCACCGCGCCAACAGCGGCGATCACCCGATTTCTGGTCCGCGCCTTTCGTTCACGATAACGCTGGGCGCGCCTCGAGATCTCCGGCCCCGTCTGAGGTGCAACCGACTTCTTCTTCGCAGCTCCCAACGTGCCCTTCCGTCCCCCCTGGCGAATGCGTTCAACGTCGAAGTATGTCGCAGTGGGCGCCGAATCACCCATGCTCGGCCGAGCTAGCTTGATTGCTTCGATGAGCTCGTCCGCCGAAACCTGGGCCTTCTGTGGGGTTCACCCTGACGCGCCGAGTGCAGCCAGGGCTGTCCAGACCCTGGCTGTCAGCGCTGGTATCGACGCGACCTTCGGGCCCGCCATGCCACCCGATTGGTCCACGTACACGCCGGCCGAGCCCGGCGGGCGATACGTCGATCCCGATACCTACGATCGGCTGACCGAGTTGAATGCCAGCGTCGGCATGAAGACTGTCGTGTACGACGCCCGGCTGTGGTCGACCGACGCCTCGGTCCGCCAGACTGCAATCGACTTCTGGATGCCGAGCATCGACTGGATTCGAGCCTTCGATCTCGGTGACGAGTTCGATCCGGGAAGCGCCGATTGGGCCGTGCTGGTCGCCCGTTGGCGAATCATGATCGACATCGTCTACCCGGCAACGGGTGTTGGGCCATTCACCAACCACCTCCCGTACGCCGAAGTGCTCTCGAAGGCGCTCGTCGACATGCCCGAACAGGTCGACCACCTGAGCTTCGACTCGTACGACGAACCGACGGCCCTGGCGCTGACTGCCGAGTTCGACCCACAGGTCCACAATCTGATGGTCGCCGTCAACGCGTTGAAGCATGGCCCGTATTCGCCCACATCGGCCGGCATCGTGAGCCAGATGAAGAACCTGCGCGCCGCCGGAGCGGACAGCTTTCTGATCTTTGGCGGCGCTACTCCCTACAACTCGGACTTGACCCCCGATCCCACCTTCGGAAACCGATCGCTGATCTCACCGAACGGGGCGCCCAACAGTTGGGCCAACGCCGTGCTGCGCGGCGCCCAGTCGTAGCTCTCGTCCGTCTGCGAGGTTCGGTTCAAGCGGTGACCGTCACGGAGACGCCGGCCGCATCGCACGACCCCGCGATGGAGCAGACCGAATACACGATCCAGTCCGCGCCGGTGTAGCCCTCGGCGGGTGTGTACAGAAGCTCGAGTCCCGTCAGTTCGACGGTTCCGTGGAGACGTGCAACGCTCACGGCAAGGGTCGAAGGGTCGGCAGCCGATCCCCTGAAGTCGTCGTTCTGCAGGACCACGATGGCGACCGATTTGGTGTTGGGAACGAAGACTCGGTCATCGACTGCTTTCATCGGACCTGCCATGGCCGCCACCACCGGGGTCGTGGCAGGGACGACCGTCGTGGCAACAACAGTGCCCGCTGGGATCGTCGGCTCAGCGACGGTCGTGCTGCTGTCGACGGATGGGGAAGTCGCCGTTACGGTCGGCAGCACCACGGTCGCGGGGCTGCATCGGGCGTCGACCTGCTGGACGTGTGGTGCGGCAACAAGCCGATGCCCGGAATCCGCCGATGGTGCGACGGCGCCGGCGAGCGAGGCCAAGCCAATCGCACCGGAGGTGACGAAACCTGTCGTCGACATGGCCACGGCAGTGATCGGAGTGCGGATCATGTCCGGGAAGTGAGAGAGCCATCCGAGCGGGCCGACGACCTGGCGCATGCGTCCGAGCGAGATCTCCAAGAAGCTGCGAACGAGGTGTGGGTCGAATTGCGTGCCGCTGTTGCGCGTCAGTTCGGCGCGGGCTTGTGCTGCGGGTAGCGGTTTCTTGTAGGACCGGGCAGCCGTCATCCACGTCGTAGGCGTCGGCGATCGCGACGATTCGCCCGGCAAGCGAGATCTCCCGCCCGGACAGGCGTTTCGGATAGCCGGTTCCGTCGTACCGTTCGTGGTGCTGGGTGGCCGCGTCGATCCAACCGCCGAGCCACCCTCGCAACGGTTCGACGTATCCGGCGCCCGAGTCCGGATGGGAGAGCAGCACCATCCATTCGCCGGCCGTCGGCATCGCCGTGCCGAATCGCGACGGAGCCTCGTCGGGAAAGACGAGCGACATCTTGAACAGCATCGCCAGCGGCGCCAGTTGTCGCATGAGGCGCTGCACGCCGAGTGACGCAACGAACGACACGACGATGAGCCCAGCCATCCACATCGAAAATGGCAACCGACTGGCCGGACGTGGAACCAACGCGATCGCGCTCTTGACCCCGATCCAACCGGCGGCAAGCGGGACCAACAACACGAGGGCCCGGAGACCCAAGCTGACGATCGGGCGCGGGTTCCAGGCACGCGGGTCGACCGTGTCGGCCTGCGACGATGCCGAGCCTCCGGTCGCCGACGTTTCGAGCGTTCGAACCACGCGTCATCATCGGTTGTCTCGCCCGTTGCCTTGAACCAACCGGCCGTCACCAGGTCAGTCGTTGTAGCCCGGGTGGCTCGGCCAGTTGGGTTGGCTGAAGACGATGTCAATGAGAATCACCCGAACGGGCGACAATCCCACGGCGCATACTGGGCAAGGACACCCCTATCGGCCACACAGGGGGTTCGCTTTGGGAGCCGCCGTGACGAAGCAGCAGCCGGAAAACGTAGATCAGGTGGTGATCTGGCAGGCGCAGGGCGTGCTCATGGAGCTACTCGGCTGCGAGCCGGATGAGGCCGACGTCTGGTTGCGCTGGCGGGCCCGAGTTGACAAACGAAGCGTGGTTGATGCCGCGGTCCAACTTGTCACGAGGAGCACGGCCCGACGATCGCTTGTAGCTCGTTGAGCATCTGGCGGGCGTTGGCCCACGACGCCGGCAGATCGGCCGGGCAACATCAGGTGCTCGATTCTGCGCTCGGCCCCAAAGCTGCTGAGTCCCGAGTGGGGACTGGCGAGTCCTAGCCGAACGCGAAACCACACGTCAGTCGTTGTAGCCCGGGTCGCTCGGCCAGTTGGGTTGGAACAGGTGCCACTGCTCGGGGGCTCGGCGGATGAGGAACTCCAACTCCCGCGCCAGTTCTTGGGTGACTCTGCCGACGTCTTCGCGCAGGCCTCCTCGACGTGTGGTCGACACCGGCGGTCGGACCAGGGCGTGGTGGCCGTTGTACTGCGCCGTGAAGTAGCAGCCGACCGGCAAGAGCGGTGCCCCGGTGCGAATCGACAGCGTCGCCGGGCCAGGAGGCAGCGTGGTGTGCTCTCCGAAGAACTCGACGTCGACACCTGTCCGGTCGAGGTCACGATCGCACAGCAGGCACACCGTCTCGTTGGATCGCAGCGCCTTGAGAACCGCCGGCCCCGCCGTCGGGCCCGTCGGCACCACCGTCATGCCGAGTTCCTGGCGAAGTTCGGCGAACCATTCGAACAGCTCCGGAGGGTCGAGGGCCTCGACGACGACCGTCATCTTGAATCCCTGGTCGGTCATCCACCGGCCTGCCCACTCCCACCCGCCGAGGTGCGGCAGCGCAAGGATCACGCCGTTGCCCGCGGCCAGGCCGTCGAGCACCCGCTGCCAGCCATCGATGGTGAACGGCCGGGCGACCGCGGCCTTCGACATCGTCGGCAGACGGAAGCTCTCGACGTAGTAGCGGGCGTAGTAGTCGAAAGCCTGCTGCACCGCAACGCGCAGCGACGCGCCGCGCAGCTTCGGATTGACACGGCGCAGGTGACGTTCGACCATCCTGCGTTTGGACGGGCTCGTCACGCTCGCACCGAAGCCAAGCGACGACGCCGCACCAGCCGCCAACGGGCCGGGGATCATCCGCGCCGCGAGCGAGCCCAGTCGATAGGTGTTGAGCGTGGCCGCGTCGGACAGACGTTTCCGGACGTCGGCGAACTCGCTGTCGGCCACGATTCAGATCACAACCGAACGCCGTTACGTACGACGGTTGGGGCGGGAGATGCGCGTGCGGCGGCGTTCGGTGCGCACGACACGTCGAGTCTGTCGACGGCTGCGACGCATCTCGATGCGGGCCGCGGTGACCGGTGCGACTGCAGCTTGCTTCCACACCTTGACGAACCGCTGCACGGCAGTGACTGCCGTGAGGACGAGCATGACCCACAGCATCGGGATCAGGAGGAACGGGATGAGCAGGCCGATGCACAGAGCGATGATTCGCTCGGCGCGCTCCATCAGGCCACCCTTGGCGTTGAGACCCAACGACTCGGCCTTGGCTCGCTGGTAGGAGATCACCGAGCTGAGCGCCATCACCGAGAACGGCAAGATCGACATGTGCGGCGAGTCGTGGGACGCGAGGAACCAGGCGACACCACCGAAGATGGTCGCGTCGGTGACGCGATCCATGACCGAGTCGAAGTACGCACCTCGTTGGCTCGACGAGTTCGACGCCTTGGCCAGGGCACCATCGAGCAGATCAGGAAGGGCGGCCAGAACCACCAACAGCAGCCCGAGGCGGAGTTCGCCGAAGCCGATCGCCACGGCTGCGCCGCCGGCCACGACGACGCCGATGATCGTGAGGAGGTCCGGCGTGAGCCCCGTCTTGCGCAATACGAGACCGATCGGCTTGACAGCACGATCGATCGGAGCGCGGAACTTTCCGTCGAACATTGGCGCGTAGCTTACCGTGGCGACCGCCTGTCACCCGGTGGCGACACACCGCGTCGACATCCGGTCCCGGTAGGTGCCACGATGTGACCATGAGCAGTTCGTCACCCAGCGACCTGGCGGTCACCTTTCGATCCATCCCACGGCGCCTCCGCGAAGCTCGTGGCGACGCTCCACAGCACGTCACAGCGGGCATCACGGCCGAGCTCGACGAGCAGATCGCAATTGCGGCTCGGTTGGTGCGCTCCGATACCGACGCGGCAGCGATCGCCGACGCGATCGAAGCCGTCCCCGCTGACGCCTGGAACGAGAGCACGTTGGCCTCGCTGCGTAGCGCTGCACTCGACATCGGACGGCTGTTGCGGGCAATCGCTGCCGTCGCTGAGGGCGACTAAACGTCCAGCCAGTCGTCTTCCGGGTTGTCTTCGGTGAGATGTTGGACGACCGTTCCGTCGATCGCGTCGACGAGCACCAGCGACCGCTGACGCGGTGGATTCTCGGCTGAGTAGACCAACACCCGCCACGTCGGCCTACTGCGCAAACCGCGCCACACCTGTTGCGCCGACGCATGCCCGACGGCGAACCCGACCGCACCCTGGGCCGCCACGAGGGCCTGCTTCTCGTCGATGTGCATCTTCCACCCCGAGGTCAGCGAGAGCAGCCCGACGGCACCGAGGAGGACCGCGGTCCAGACCATTCCGCGATTGACGAGCACGGGGTCGTGCCCGCTTCGCCAGAGCCACAGCAGCAGGCACGCCGCGGCGATACCGAAGTACAGATAGGCCGGGCGGCGACGCCTGCTGTTGTCGGGGAACTGGTAGGGCCCGACGTACTCGCTGGCGTTGAGATCGTCTGGTAGCGCGTCGCGAAGGTCTTCTGTGTCGCTCATGACGCCGTTCAGGCTAGCTGGGCCAGGCGGCGCGGAGCTTGGCGGCCGTGTCACCCAGCGCCTCCGGCAACGTGCGGGTGTTGGCGATCGCGGTCATGAAGTTGCCATCCCCGACCCAGCGCGGCACGACATGCACGTGCAGGTGCTCGCTGATGCTGCCACCGGCAGGCCGCCCCAGGTTGACACCGATGTTGACCCCGCCCGGACGGTACGCGGCTTTCACGGCGTGCACCGCGGCCGTGACCGTGGCCCAGAGATCGGCCGACTCGTCGGGGTCGAGGTCTTCGAGGTCGGCGACCTCGCGGTACGGCATCACCAGCGTGTGGCCAGTCCCGTACGGGAAGGCGTTGAGCATGGCGAAGACCAACTTGCCGCGGTGCACGATGTAGCACTCCTCGTCAGTGAGCCCCGATTGGAGAATCGCGGTGAACAGGCTGCCTTCACCCGGCGGAGGCGGCGCGATCGATTCGACGTAGGCGGCCCGCCAGCCGTTCCACAACCGTTCAAAGGTGTCCACACGTCGAAATTACTCGGCGTGGGTCGGCACGGCACAGCTACTCTGGCGTCGTCCGTTCGAGGAGCGCCGCCGGCGCGGAGAGGAGGAAGGTCATGAACATCGTTGCCTTCGTCCTTCGCGCCCCTGCCATCACCTAGGCACCGAACGGATCGGTGCCACCGAGCACCGAGGAGTTCTTCGTGTCATCAAGAACGCGTCGTCGCTTCGACGACGACGATTTCGAACCGCCTGCCACCCGTCGGGCGCAGTAGACCATCGTCGACCCCGATGAGGTCGACGATGGCATCACCTATTCCAACTATGCCGACACACAGCACGGCCCAACACCCGCGCCCGACTGGGTGATCGCCTCACCGGCGGCGACCGACGTCGATCTTGGCGTCTTCAAGACCGGCAAGGAGGCCGACGTCTCGTTGGTTCGCCGCACCCACGGCGAGCGCAGCGTGCTGCTGGCTGCGAAGCATTACCGCGACGCGGACCATCGGATGTTCCATCGCGACGCGGGCTACCTCGAAGGGCGACGCATGCGGCGGAGTCGTGAGAACCGAGCCATGGATGCTCGCACGGAGTTCGGCCGCGAACTGATCGCCGGCCAGTGGTCCGCCGCCGAGTTCGCGGTGTTGTCGCGATTGTGGTCGGCGGGCGCGGCGGTCCCCTACCCCGTGCAACTGTCCGGCACGCAACTGATGATGGAGTTCATCGGCGACGAAGACGGCGCCGCTGCGCCGCGCCTCGTGCAACTCCGTCCACCGATCGACGAGGCGGCGCAACTCTTCACACAGTTGCGCAACGTCCTCACCAGACTGGCAGATGCCGGCTACACGCACGGCGACCTGTCGCCGTACAACGTGTTGGTTCACCGTGGCCGGCTGGTGCTCATCGATCTTCCGCAGGCCGTAGATCTGGTCGGCAATCCCCAGGGCTTCGACTTCCTCCGCCGAGACTGCGAGAACATCTGCACCTGGTTCCGAGGCCGTGGCGTGGCCGCGGATTCGGCGTTGTTGTACGACGACCTGGTGTGCTCGGTGCCGCAGAGCTAAGCGACGGCGAGTTGGGCGTTGATCTCGGCGTGCAGTCGGCCGATGAACTCGTCGAGGGCGACACCTCGCTCGACCTCGCCACCGCGCGGGTTGACGCCCAAGGTGCCGGCGGCAACGTCGTCGTCGCCGACCACCAAGACATACGGCAGCTTTTCGAGCTTCGCGGTACGGATTCGTTTGCCGAGTTGGTCGTTGGCATCGACGATGTCGGTGCGGAAACCCTCGGCGATCAGGCGATCGACGACCTCTGCGGCGTACGCCTGGTGAGCTTCGGCGACCGGCAGGACGCGGGCCTGAACCGGAGCCATCCAGGTGGGAAACGCCCCGGCGTAGTGCTCTAACAACACTCCGAAAAATCGCTCCAACGAGCCGAACAGGGCTCGATGCAACATGATCGGTCGGTGACGGTTGTTGTCGGCGCCGATGTATTCCAGTTGGAATCGCTCGGGGTGATTGAAGTCGCATTGGATCGTGCTGAGCTGCCAGGTACGACCGATCGCGTCGCGCACGTCGATGTCGATCTTCGGTCCGTAGAACGCGGCGTCGCCTTCTTTGACCTTGTACGGCAACCCGTACTTGACCAGCGCGGCACGAAGTGCGTCGGTGGACTTCTCCCAGAT
>JANYKU010000065.1 GCA_025358075.1 Ilumatobacteraceae bacterium | reverse complement strand
GCGCACCGGTCAACCAGCACCTCCATCACAACCTCCTCGCTCTGTTGTTGGAGGCCCGGTCGGGATCATCAATCGAAAGAAGGTGTAATACGTGCTCGAAGCACAATCGCAGCCACCTGCAGGACCCCGCCGTCATGGTGTTACGCAGGCTCAACACCCACGCACCAATCCCTAACCGACGTCAACCGGACCCGACACCAACTACATCCCCTCAAGCGGCGTCAGTCAAGCCGCCATCACTGGTGCTACATGGTTGATGACGTTCCTTGCTAGATCAAGCGTTCGACCGTGATGGTCTCTGCGGGGTCGAGGCCCAGCATCGGCCGGCCGACTCGACGATAGGGAATCTGCTTCATGTCGAGTGTCGCGCTTCCCGGACCATCGCACCGCACGATGCGTGCCGCAATCTGGGCAAAGCCGCCCATGAAGTGCTGCATGCTCTTGACGACCACGATGTGTCGCTGTTCGGGGTCGATGCCGTGCTCGGTGAAGCAGTGCGGACTGAACACCTGCTGACGGCGCGAGGCGAGCACCACATCGATGCCGTCGATGCGAACTGCGGCCGATTTGCCGAGCGGCTCGCGAGGTGGACCTTGGCCGAACAACGCTTGCATCGCGTCGACTCGCACCGACGTCACCTCGACGTCGGCGTCGATGGGCGCGCCGGAGAGCCGACCAGCCTTGCCACCGATGCGCAACGCCAGACGTGCCCCAACGCCGGCATCGTGACAGGCACGAACGGCCATGGGGTCCCACACGACCCCGAGCGCAGCATTGCTGACCCGACGCTCGATCAGTTCCGCCAGGATGTAGGTGGAGTCACTGGCCGCGCCGGCGCCGGCGTTGTCGGAGCGATCGGCGATCACGACCGGGCCGACCGATGCGCGAAGTGCTTCGTCGATCGCCTCGGCGACACCGAGCCCGTGCCAGGTGTTGCCCACGATCGTCGCCAGGTAGTCGGCGGCAACCTCGTCGGCGACCGACTCGGCGAGCGCGTGATCGTTGTCGGTCGTGACGACGATGGAGGCGCCCATGAACGGCGTATCGGACCCCTCGAAGCCATGATTGGCCGAGACCATCAAGACCCCCGGCCGCTGCTGAGCCTCGGTGATGCGCTGGACGAACGAACGCATCGGCTCGTCGGGCGTCGGGAACACGCCCGACGCCGGGATCCTCCGAGCTGACGTGATGGGTCGCACGCGGCCCTCGGCGATTCCCTGCAGCACCGGCAGCATCTCTGCCACACGCTCGCCGTAGTCGATGTGCGGATACTGCCGACACGAAACGGTCAAGTCAGCTGCGGAGCACATCGTCGAGGTCACGTTGGCGTGCAGGTCGAGTAGCACCCCCATCGCCACACCCGGCCCGATGATGTCGCGTGCGTCCGCGAGGAGCGCGCCCTCGCAATCGTCGATCGTCTCGGCCATCTGGGCGCCGTGCAGGCAGAGCAGGACGATGTCGACGGGCAACGCCACGCGCAAGCCGTCGAGGATCTGATCACTGATCTCTCGCCACGCGCTCGCTACTGCCGGCGAGCTCGGTTCGGCGTTGAAGAACGGCCCGGCGACAACGTGCATGTCGGAAAGTTCGACGAGCCGGCAGGCCTCTCCGTATCCGAATCCGTCTGAGGCGTGCGGTTGATCCGGAGACCAGTCCCACCGTTCGAAGGAACGCATCGATGTTGGAATCGGCGAGAACGAGCTCGACTCGTGCTGCACCCCGGCGACGTAGACCCGCATGACCGGCCACGGTAGTTGTTCGTTCGAGAGCGGCCCTCAGGAGTCGAGGGGTGGCCGCCAACTCGGTGAGCCGAATCCGAACCCGGCTGCCTCGATCGCTGCGCCGACCTGGAAGACGCTGATGTCCTCGTATGTCCTGCCGACGACTTGCACGCCGGTGGGCACGCCGTTGCTCGCAAGTCCGGATGGCACCGAGAGGACGGGGCATCTGCTGAACAGATTGAACGGCAGTGTCATCATCGCCATGATGTAGTGCTCGACCGCATGTCCGTCGATGACCACCGGCTCATCGACGTACGACTTGCCGGCTTCCAGACCCGTGGTCGCGATCGTCGGGCACAGCACCACGTCGATGCTCTCGAAGAGCCGGCCGAGCGGATCCCACAGCGCGGTCTCTTCGACGAGACCCTCGTAGAACGTCAGCCGCGAACGTATCGATGACGCGAAGTCCTTCGTGTAGTCGTTCAACACATCGCCGCATTCGGCCTCGATCTCGGCGATACCACTTCCGAAGATCGCCCCGAAGTGGGCCTGCGCCGCGTTCCAGAACCGCTCCATCGTCCACGGCAAGACCACTTCGTCGACGTGAGCACCTGCTTCGCTCAAGGCGGCGGCGACGCGATTGGTGTTGGCCACGACGTCGGGATGCACCGGCCAGTCACCTAGAGCGACGCACAGCGCGACCCTCATGCCCTCGACGCCGGTCGATTCGCGTGGGATCTGTGGTGGATCGCGAAGCGACACGACATCGCGCCAATGTGGTCCGGCGATCACGTTCTCGAGCAGGCTGCAATCGGCCACGGTGCGAGCCAGCGGCCCGTCGTGGCAGTACTGGTCGAGGTGATACGGGGCTAATCCCGGAACGCGCCCGAACGGCGGCTTGAACCCGACCACACCGGAGAACGACGCCGGGATGCGAATCGACCCACCGATGTCGCTACCGGTGGCCAATGGCGCGAACCCGGCCGCCAGCCCCGCGGCAGACCCGCCCGACGAACCGCCAGGCGTGAACTCGACGTTCCACGGATTGCGCGTGACACCCCACAGCTCGCTGTGGCAGAAGCCGGCGCAACTGAACTCGGGCGTGGCCGTGCGGATGTGGATGATGCCCCCGGCGCTCTGGATGCGCTCGATGATCGGGTGGTCGTACTTGGCGACCTCGTCGGCGAAGGCGAGCGAGCCTTGCTGCCACGGCCGCCCTGCCATGGGTTGTTCCTCCTTGGCCGCGACGCAGAGGCCTTCGAGTGGCCGCGGTGCATCCCCCTTGCCGACGTAGCGCTCAGCGGCTTCGCGTGCTTCGGCGCGAGCCTCGTCGTAGCGGCGATCGACGACCGCGTTGATGGTCGAGTCGTGTGCCTCGACTCGGTCGATCAACGCCTCGAGATGTTCAACCGGCGAAAGCTGGCGGCCGCGAAACAAGTCGAGGGTGTCATGGGCCGACAGGTAGTGCAGATCCGGCATTGGGCCAGTATTGCCGCTCTGCTCGGTGTGATCGGACCGAGCCGGCGGTTCAGGCAACGACCTCGAGCTCGGCATGCATGCCGCTGTGGTAGTGACCTGGGAGGTTGCAGACCACTTGGTAATGGCCCGGCGAGAGGTTGAGAATGGTGTCCTTGGCGATGGTGGGCTCGAACTCGCCGAGCTCGCCGGGTGATGAGACACCCTCGCTGTCCTCGTTGAACCGTTCACCAGCCATCGGGATCTTGCCCTCGGCATAGTCGGTGCGGATCACCACGAACTCATGCGTGATCGTGCCCAGGTTGACCGTGGTGAACCGTACGGGCCCGGCCTTGATCTTGTTGACGTCGAGTGTGATGCGCCATTCGCGAACGGTTCCGTTGACGGCAACTCCACCGGGCGGCGCCGTGCCGTGTGGCGTTGCCAGCCCGCCGGCGTCGTTGCGGTCTTGTCCGCACGACACAGTCGCGGCCATGAGCAGTACACATGCCAAAACAGCCGTGCGTCGCATTCGTCCCTCAGTTCGTCCCTGCCCCGTCCCCGAAGCGAACAAAGCCTAAAGGCTGGCGACCCTGCTGTAAAGGCTCTCAGATGACGATGTTGACCATTCGCCCGGGCACGATGATGACCTTTCGCGGCGCGGCACCGGCCAAGTAGGAAATGACTCGCGGGTCTGCAAGCGCCGCTGTCTCGACGGCGGACGCGTCGAGATCGGCCGCGACAGAGATGTGCCCGCGCACCTTGCCGTTGACCTGCACCGGATACTCCACGGTGTCGGCGATCAGGAGCGCCGGGTCGGCGACGGGGAACGGTTGGTAGGCGACCGAGCCGTTGTGACCGAGCTTCGCCCACAACTCTTCGGCGAGGTGTGCCGCCAAGGGAGCAACCA
Source organism: Ilumatobacteraceae bacterium (assembly GCA_025358075.1). Classification (GTDB taxonomy): domain Bacteria; phylum Actinomycetota; class Acidimicrobiia; order Acidimicrobiales; family Ilumatobacteraceae; genus JAENVT01. The sequence goes on along the minus strand of JANYKU010000065.1, from coordinate 6,244 downwards.
TCAGCACCAACGGTTCGGCAACGTCGACTGGGCAGCCTCCGAGCTTGGTGAGATGGTTGTTGAACTCGATCAGCTTGGCAATGGCGGTGTTGAAGCGCAGTGCTTCCATGTCGTCGCGCACGCCCGCGATCGTGCGGTGGAGGAACCGCTGTGTCTCGATGTCGGCGACGCTGTCGAGGAGTCGGACATCGCCAGTCTCTTCATCGATGATGTTGCGCCACAGTCGCTGCAGGAAGCGGTACATCCCGACGACGTCACGCGTCTCCCACGGGCGCGACGCGTCGAGCGGGCCCATCGCCATCTCGTACAGCCGCAAGGTGTCGGCGCCGTAGCTCTGACAGATGTCGTCGGGTGACACAGCGTTCTTCAGGCTCTTGCCCATCTTGCCCCACTCGCGCGTGACCGGCCGGCCGTCGTGGAAGTAGGAACCATCGCGCTCGACGACCTCGGTCGCGTCGATGTAGATCTCGCGTTCGTCCTTGAACGCCGCGGCCAGGATGTAGCCCTGGTTGAACAGCCGGTAGTAGGGCTCCTTCGACGACAGGTGCCCGAGATCGAACAACACCTTGTGCCAGAACCGGGCATACAAGAGGTGCAGCACGGCGTGCTCGACACCACCGACGTAGAGGTCGACGCCGCCGGGGTGTGGTCGGCCGTTGTGGCCAACGGGCTGCGGGCCCATCCAATATCGCTCGACTTCCGGATCGACGAATTGCTTCTCGTTGGTCGGGTCGAGGTAGCGCAGCTCGTACCAGCAACTGCCGGCCCACTGCGGCATGACGTTGGTGTCGCGGTGGTATGGCTGCGGGCCATCTCCGAGGTCGAGCTCGACGTTGGTCCACCAATTCAGCCGATCGAGCGGGCTCTCCGGATTGGAGAACTCGTCGTCGGGGTCGAACGTGCGCGGTGAGAAGCTGTCGGTCTCGGGCAGCACCAACGGCAGCTCGCTGTCGGGAAGCCCGTGCGGGTTTCCGTCGAGGTCGTACACGATCGGGAATGGCTCGCCCCAGTAGCGCTGGCGACTGAACAGCCAGTCGCGCAGCTTGTAGGTGACGGCCGCTTCGCCGTGACCGTTGGCTTCGAGCCAGTCGTTGGTCAGCCGGACGCCTTCGGCGACCGACGTGGTTCCGTCGAGGTCAAGTGAGGCGTTGGAGCTGTTGACGTACGGCGCGTCGCCGACGAACGCGTCGTCCCATGTAGAGGTGTCGAGCGCACGATCGGATGGCTGCTGGATGGCCGGGATCGGCAAGCCGTACAACCGGGCGAACTCGAAGTCGCGTTGATCGCCACACGGGACCGCCATGATGGCGCCGGTTCCGTATCCCATCAACACGTAGTCGGCAATCCACACCGGGATCGATTCGCCGGTGACGGGGTTGATGGCGAAGGCACCGGTGGCGACGCCGGTCTTCTCGCGGGTGTCGTCCTGACGATCGATGTCTTTCTTCGACGCGGCCTGATGGCGGTATTGCGCAACCGCCTTGCTGCGTTCGGGTGTCGTCAGGCTGTCGACCATCGGATGCTCGGGTGCCAGCACCATGAACGTCGCCCCGAACAGTGTGTCGGGACGAGTGGTGAAGACGGTGATCGGCCCGGCCGCCGAGTCGAAATGAACGCTCGCGCCCTCGCTACGTCCGATCCAGTTGCGTTGCATCGCCTTGATCGCGTCGGACCATTCCAGAAGGTCGAGGTCGGTGATCAACCGATCGGCATAGGCGGTGATGCGCATCATCCACTGGCGCATGTTGCGTTTGAAAACAGGGAAGTTGCCGCGATCACTGCGGCCGTCGGCGGTGACCTCTTCGTTGGCGACCACCGTGCCGAGACCCGGGCACCAGTTGACCGGAGCGTCGCTGACGTAGGCGAGGCGATAGCCCTCGATGACGGTGTTGCGCTCGGCGGCCGCGAGATCGGCCCAAGACCTTCCGTCGGGAGTGGCTCGTTGGCCGGTCGCAAACTGTTCGATCAATTCATCGATCGGTCGGGCCCTGTCGGCCTCGGTGTCGTACCACGAGTTGAAGATCTGCAGAAAGATCCACTGCGTCCAGCGGTAGTACCCGGGATCGGTGGTGCTGATGCTGCGCCGCGGGTCGTGGCTGAGGCCAAGCCGGCGTAGTTGACGGCGATAGTTGGTGACGTTGGCGTTGGTGGTGATCGCCGGGTGCTGCCCGGTCTGCACGGCGTACTGCTCGGCGGGTAGGCCGAAAGCATCGAAGCCCATCGTGTACATCACGTTGTGGCCGGTCATGCGCTTGTATCGGCTGAAGATGTCGGTGCCGATGAACCCGAGGGGGTGGCCTACGTGCAGACCTGTGCCCGACGGGTACGGGAACATGTCGAGCACGAAGAGCTTCTTCGGCCGACCGGCGATCTTGGCCGGGTCGGCCAGTGGGCCCGCCGGGTTCGGGGTTTCGAAGGTGCCGTCGAAGTCCCACCGATCCTGCCACCGAAGTTCGATCTCTTGGGCGAGCGCGCCCGTGTAGCGGAACTTGGGGGCATCGTCGGGAGTTGTCGGGGCCGAGGTCATTCCCACCGATTCTACGATGCAGTTCGTCGCCACTACGGTTGCAAATCATGTCTGCGAGCGTTGGGTCGTCCTATGTGGGGATCGTCGACCGCATCGTCGCCGCTGCCGATCGACCCACCGGCATCCGATTTGTCGGTCCGTCAGTGGCCCCGAACGCGCCGGGAATGTTCGTTCCGTGGGGAGAGATCCACGACGAGGCCCGGGTCGTCGGTGCCGCCCTGCAAGCTCGCGGCCTGGTTCCCGGAGATCACGTGGCGATCCTCGGGCCGACCTCTCGGCAACTGATCACCATCATCCAAGGGTGCTGGTTGGCCGGCCTCGCCAGCATGGTGCTGCCCTTGCCCATGCGCATGGGCTCGCTCGAAGCGTTCATCGAGTCGACCAGGGCGCGCATCCGCCACGGCGAAGCCAAGTTGGTGTTGATCGACGAGTTGCTCGCCGCGTTCTACGAACGCACCGATCTCGACCCGCCGATCGAGCTGATGGCCTCGGTCATGCCGGGGTCCTCGAGCGCGCCGAGCGGAGAGCGGTTGGAGATCCCCGCCCACGACCCCGAGCGACTGGTGATCCTGCAATACACGAGCGGATCCACCAGCGAGCCCAAGGGGGTGATGATCCCCGATCGAGTACTCGCTGCCAACATCGATGCCTCGTGCGCCGCGGCCGAGCTCGACGAGTCGGAAGTGATGGTCTCCTGGCTGCCGCTGTACCACGACATGGGCCTCGTCGGGTTCTTGTCGATCCCGATGACCAACGGCTGCCAGCTCGTGCAGGCCGCGCCGCAGGACTTCCTTGCCAAGCCCGGCAACTGGATGCAATGGATCAGTGATTGGGCCGGCACGGCAACCGCCGGCCCGAACTTCTCGTGGGTCCTGGCAACTCGTGCTCTCGGGCGAGCGACCGGGTTGGACCTGTCGAGGTTGACGCTCGCGCTCAGCGGCGCAGAGCCGGTCGATCCTCAGGCAGTCGAGGCGTTCGTCGCCGCCGCCGAACCGTTCGGCTTCAAGGCCGGCAGCGTGTTCCCCGCGTTCGGGATGGCCGAGTTGGCCATCGGCGGAGTCTTTCCGCCGCGCGGACGCGGCATGGTGTGTGACTCGGTCGATCGAGTCGTGCTCGAACGTGATCGCGTCGCCAAACCGCTCGACGTCGCCGATGCAGTTGAAGAGCTCGAGGTGCGCCGGATCCCTCGTCTCGGCAGACCGGTGCCCGGCTTGGAGATGAAGGTCGTCGACGTCGCCAGCAGAGAAGAACTGCCCGAACGCCACGTTGGTGAGTTGCTGCTCCGCGGCACGTCGGTGACCCCGGGCTACTACAAGCGGCCCGACGCCACGGCCGCGTTGTTCTACGACGGGTGGCTGTGCACCGGCGACTTGGCCTACACGGTCGAGGGCGAGTTGGTGCTGTGCGGTCGGATCAAAGATGTGATCATCGTGGGAGGCAGAAATGTCTTCCCCGAAGACATCGAGCGGGCATGCGGCACCCTCGACGGCGTGCGCGCCGGCAACGTGATCGCCTTCGGGGTCGAGGGATACAAGGGCAAAGAGAGTGTCGTCGTCGTCGCCGAGGTGCGAACCGATGATTCGCCGTCGGTGCGCGAAGCGCTGCACCACCGGACGCTCGAGGTGTGCGGCCTGCCGCCCCGCGATGTGATGCTGGTCAAGCCCGGCACGCTGCCGAAGACTTCGTCGGGCAAACTGCAACGCGCCAAGTGCCGCGAGCTGTATCTGCTCGAATCGCTCGAGCTCGCGTAGCTACGAGCTCTGCAGGTCGGCGAGAACCTGTCGCCAACGATCGGGGTCGCTCTTGTATGGCGCGTAGAAGCTGACCCGCTGCACGACATCGCCGTAACGACGAAGCAGTTCCGTGGCGATCTGCTCGGGCTGGCCGACGACGGCAAAGGTGTTGAGGATCTCGTCGTTGATCAGGTTGCCCATCTCGACCCAGGCACCCTTCTTCGACAAGACATTGAGCTCTTCGTGCAAGCCGTTCCAACCGTGCAGCTCCAACACGCCCTTGTACGCCGGAGTCGAGCCGTAGAACGCGATCTGCTGGCGGGTGCCCGATTCGGCCGCCGCCATCTCGGCCTCGTCGTTGCCCGTGACGACGAACGACGGGCCGACGATCTCGAACCCGCGCATCGTCTTGCCGGCCTTGGCGCGCCCTCGTGCGAGCGCCGGCAGCGTGACCACGCGCAGGTAGCGCTCGGTGGTGAAGCCGTGGCAGATGAAGCCGTCGCAGACCTCGCCGGCAACTTCCGTCATCAGCTCTCCGACACCGGCCAGGAAGATCTTCGGTACGCCGAAGCCCTCGAGGTCGGCGGCGTTCGGCGTGAAGAACGGGGTCATCAGCGTGTGTGTGTAGAACTCGCCACGGAATGCGAGTGGTGCGCCGTTCTGCCACGTATCCCAGATGGCCCGGATGGCCAGGATCATCTCGCGCATTCGTGGTGCCGGATGGCTCCACTCCATGCTGAACCGCTTGGTGATGTGTGGCTTGATCTGGCTACCCAACCCGAGGATGAACCGACCCTTCGAGTACGCCTGCAGGTCCCAGCCGATGTGGGCCAAGGTCATCGGGTTGCGAGCAAATGCCACAGCGATCGAGGTGCCGAGCTCGATCCGCTCGGTGTGCTCGGCGGCCAGCAGCAACGGGAAGAACGGATCGTGCGCCGTCTCCGACGTCCATGCTCCGTCGTAGCCGGCGGCCTCGGTCTCTTGGGCGCTTGCTACTGCCTTGGCGAGTTGGTCGCTGACGCCTCCGTCGACTTTCATCGCTCCGACCGTAGTGCGTTGATGTGTGCGGTCAGGTGTCTTGGTCGCGCAGGAACCGTTCGAACTCGGCGGCCAGCTCGTCGCCCGTGGGAATGCCGGCCGCGCCGAACATGCCGGTCTGTTGCTGGCTGTCGTAGAGCTCCTCGAGCTGGTTGACCATTGCCCGATGGTCGTCGTTGCCGGCCACCAATTGGTCGAGACGCTGACGCTGGATGATGGTCTCTTGTCGAATGGCGGTGGCGTCAATGCGGACGCCGGCAACCTCGTGCAGACCGTTCAGCAGCGCCAGCGTCGCCGCCGGGTAGCTCATCGCGCTGACGTAGTGGGGCACCTGTGCCCAGATGCCCAACGCCGGCACGCCCTTGTCGACGAACGCATGCTCGAGTACCGCACCCATGCCGGCGGGCACGTCGATCGAGTTCTTGAGGTACGCGAGGTCGGCGATGACCTCGGGTGACGGTGAGCTGGAGGACAGCCGTGGGTCGCGTGTGTGCGGTGTCGCAAAGGGATACGCGCCGAGCGCGACCATCTTCGTGACGCCGAGCTCGACGGCCAGTGTCGAAGCGACATCGGCGAACCGGCGCCATTGCGAATCCGGCTCCGGCCCGCTGAGCGTGAGGACGTCGTGGCCGTCGGAGTCGCTGCCGACGCTGAGCTCGATGTCGGCCCACACCAGCCGGACGTTGACACCGTCGCGGAGCTCCATCGTCGGTCGACGCGCTCGGTAGTCGATGAATGCGTCGCCGTCGAACGTGGCGAGCGGTCGCGTCGCCGATTCCTCCTGCAGCGTGGTCATCGCGGCTGCGGCGGCCGCACTGGCATCGATCCACCCGGTCAGCATGACGACCATGACCGGTGCGTCGAGCGTGGGCATCGGTTCGTGCAACGTGTAGGGCTGGCTCACCTCATTGCCTCCAGGCATTCCGCGGCGCGGGCCCCGGCGCCG
>JANYKU010000044.1 GCA_025358075.1 Ilumatobacteraceae bacterium | reverse complement strand
CCCGAGACCCCGCTCGAGCTCGTGGGGTTTGGCGTGGAGGACGACGGTGGCGATGCCCAGACACACCTCCGCCGCGGCTGTCGCCCGCATGGCGTCGATCGGGTTGCGTTTGCCGATCGCCGCCGACGACCCGCCGGTGCGGGTCGTGATCTCGCCGAGCTGCACCAGTTGGGCGATATCGACGCCGACCTTGGCAGCCCATCGCGACAGGTCGGTGACCGCGTTGACGATGCCGATGACGGGAGCGCGGTCGGTGTGCCACGGCGGACGAGAGTCGAGGCCCAGTCGTTCGGCAACCCCATCGACGACGTCGTCGGGAATCGACATGCGGTCGCCGATGAGCCCGCCGAGTTGCACGGGTGTCTCCGTCGTGTCGACGCGGCCACGGGCGCGATCCAGTTGATCCAGCCATCGAGCGGCTCGGAACGCGACGGTGGTGACGTCGGCGGGCTGCAGGAACGATCGGGCTTCGGTAGCGACGTTGCCCGCGCCCTTGATGATCGTTCGTAGCGCACCCGCAGTGTCACTCGACAGGTCGCCGAGATGATGAAGCGCACTGCTCGACAAGCACATCGTCGCCGTGTCGACGACGTCTTGTGTGGTGAGCCCGTGATGAAGGAAGCCGTGCGAGCTCGCGGGTAGGCGCGACTTCAGGATGTCGAGCAGTGGCAGCACTGGAGTGCCGACGGTCCACCCTTGCGCCAGGATCTCGACGTCGATCGGGTCGGCACAGGCCGCCACGATTGCGGTCGCCGCGTCGGCGGGGATGTCACCCGCCGCGCCTTGCGCCGCGGCGACTGCGGCTTCCACCTTGGCCATCGCTGCCACCCGCGACGAAAGGGCGAAGATGGCGTCCATCCGGTCGGTGGAAAATCCGGGATAGACGCTCATCGTTCACACATCGAAGAAGGCGGTCTCATCATCGCCCTGGTAGCGGATGTCGAAACGATACGTAGGCACCGATGAGTCGGTGTTTTCGACACGTTCGGCGATCAAGGTCGAGCGGCGGGCAAGCGGAACGGATTGCAGCACCGGATCGGCTGCGTTCGCAGCTTCTTCGTCGGCGAAGTACACCCGCGTGAAGGTTGGGTTGAGCATGCCCCGAGCCTGGATCGTGAGGCTGAGATGGGGTGCTTGCATGCCGCCGTTCGGGTGCGGCACCGGCCCCGGCCTGATGGTGAGGAACGAGTAGGCGCCGGTCTGGAAGTCGCTGGCACAGCGACCGAACCCGCTGAACGCCGGATCGAGGGGGACATCAGTGCGGTCGTCGGCAGGATGGTGATAGCGGCCCGAGCTGTCTGCTTGCCACAGCTCCACGAGCGCGTCCTCGATGTGCCGGCGATCGCCATCGAACACGCGGCCCTCGACGCGGATTCGCTCGCCCACGGTTTCCGGTGTGGTCAGCACGTTCTCGCCCTCGCCTGACAAGCGCATGGTGAAGTACGGGCCGACCGTCTGCGAAGGAGTCTGTCCACGTGCGGTGCTGCTCACGCAGTCACCGCCATGCCGCGCAGCACGATGTCCCACCGGTATCCGAGCGCCCAGTTCTCCACAGTGACCGAGTGGTCGTACGTGGCGATCAGGCGATCGCGACCGTGTTCCGGCACCGATTGGAAGATGGGGTCGAGGGCGAACAACGGATCATCGGGGAAGTACATCTGGGTCACGAGCCGCGTCGCGATCGACGGCCCGAGCAACGAGAAGTGGATGTGCGCCGGCCTCCACGCGTTGGGATGGTTGCCCCACGGATACGGGCCAGGCTTCACGGTGAGGAACCGGTACTCGCCGTCGTCGGTCGTGCGGCACTGGCCGACGCCGAGGAAGTTGGGATCGAGGGGTGCTGGGAAGGCCGTCTCGCGCCAGTGCATGTAGCGGCCGCAGGCGTTGGCCTGCCAGATCTCGACCAAGGTGTCGGGTAGTGGGTTGCCGTCCTCGTCGAGCACCCGACCGGTGATGATGCTGCGTTGGCCGATTGCTTCGCCACCAGTTCCCGCGTTGGTCGTGAGGTCGGCGTCGTCGTCGCTGAGGTCGACCCACGCCGGCCCGGGACCTGTGGTCTCGGTGAGGGTCTGCACGATGCTGATCAAGTCGTGCGAGGGCGATCGCTTCACCGTCGACTTGTAGTCGGAGTAGAGGAACGGCGGATGATCCTCGTGAGCGCGGGGCGCATAGATCTGGGTCATGACGGGCGGGCCGACCTGGCGACGTGGAAGGCGTGATTGGCCGCCGGCACACCGGCGTAGACGGCCACATGTTGCAGCACTTGGGCCAGCTCGGCATCGGTGACCCCGGTCGTCAGTGACGCTCGCATGTGCAATGCCAACTCCTCACGTCCGAGCGCCGCCAGCACCGCGATCGTGACCATGCTGCGTGTCTTGCGGTCGAGTGTCGGATCGACCCAGAGGTCGCCCCACACGTTGGTGGTGATCCATTCGATGAACGGTCGATCGAGATCGGTGGCGTTGGCCATCGATCGATCGACGTGTTCGTCGCCGAGCACCTCACGGCGTACTCGCATGCCTTCGTCGTAGCTGCCCATCGAATTGCACGGTAGCCGGGGCGCGATCGGCAATGATGATCGCAAGCACGCAAGCGTGGGACGAAGGGAGATGCTATGAGCAGGGCACGATGGCTGGCTCCGGCTGCAGTGATGGGTGTCGTCCTGGTGGCGGCGGCGGGCAAGGCTGCGGCACACGTCGACACCACCGACGGATGCAAGGGCTCGGGCACGTTCCGTCAATCGGGCTTGGCGGTCGACGCTGCAGAGATCGGAGACAAGGTGGTGGTGATACCGCGCAGCGACACGGTCGATTGGCAGGGCTCGGTCACGGCGCCGCCGGGTGCGTACTCGGGCCGCATCTCAGTCGATCTGCCGCCGCCGTTCGGCGCGTTGAGCATCGACTCCTGGAAAGGCAACAGCCAGGCCACGAGCAACGCGGGTTCGAAGACGTACAACCTGCCGAAGCTGGTGCCGGCTGGAGCCGAGTTCAAGGTCGAGGGAACGCACACCGACGAGAACGGCTTCTGCACCGGTTACGTGAACCTGAAGATCGACGGCGGGCCGTTCGACTCGCCGCTCACACCGGTGAGCCTCGTCGCCACGGTGGCTTCGGGCGCCGGACTGTTCGGAGTCATTCGTCCCCTGTTCAAGAAGGTGGTAGCAGCATGAAAGTGGGTCGTGCCATCGCCGGGGCAGTACTCGGCTTGTTGTTCCTGCTGTTCGTGGCCGTCGACCTCGTGCTCTTCGGCGTCGTGCCGTTGAACAGCGTCGTCGTCACGATCCTGCCGGCCATCGGGCTAGTGCTCGGGGCGGTGTTGGGTGTGCTCGCCGGAAACCGCAGTGCCCAGCTCCACACCCAGGTTCAGAACGGCAGCCCGGTGTAGTTCTCAGCCATGGCAGTCTGCGCGGCCGGGGAGCCGGCGAGGTAGCTGAGCTCAGTCTCCTGCATGCGGTGCTCGAACTCGCCGGCGTCGGGAAACGTGTGCAGCATGGTTGTCATCCACCACGAGAATCGCACGGCCTTCCACACCCGAAGAAGAGCGCGCTCGCCGTAGCCGTCGAGCGCCGTGCTGGAGCCGGTGGAGTACCGCTCGGTCAGCGCCTCGGCCAAGTAGTAGACGTCGGAGAAGGCCAGGTTGAGCCCCTTCGCGCCCGTGGGTGGAACGATGTGGGCGGCGTCGCCGGCCAGCAGCAGGTTGCCCCACTGCATCGGCTCGGAGACGTAGCTGCGCAACGGCGTGACCGACTTCTCGATCGACGGGCCGGTCACCAGCGACTCGGCCGCTTCGACTGGGATCCGCAGGCGCAGTTCGTCCCAGAACTGATCGTCGCTCCACGAAGCAGCGACCGTGTCGGCGGTGCACTGGATGTAGTAGCGCGACAGCATTGGATTGCGCATCGAGCACAACGCGAAGCCACGTGGATGTCGGGCATAGATCAGCTCATGACTGACCGGTGGCGTCCCCGAGAGTACGCCCATCCATCCGAACGGGTAGAGCCGCTCGAACTCGTGCCGGACGTTCGATGGGATCGCGTGGCGGGTGACTCCGTGGAAGCCGTCGCAGCCGGCAATGAAGTCGGCCTCGACGAAGAACTGCTCGCCGTGGACGGTGTAGCTGACGGACGGTTGGCCGGTCGTGAGATCGTGGACCTGCACATCTTCGGCCTCGAAGATGATCGGCCAGTCGGCGCCGGCGGCCGAGTCGTAGAGGTCCTTCTGGATCTCGGTCTGCCCGTACACCATCACGGAACGGTTGACCAGCGACATGAAATCGATCCGGAACGGCGCACGAGTGTTGGAGATCGTGATTCCCTCGTGGACGAAACCTTCGCGGTCCATCCTCGAACCGAGACCAAGTGATCGAAGCAGGTCGCCTGTGCCCTGCTCGATGACCCCGGCCCGGATGCGGGCTTCGACATATTCGCGGGAGCGCTGCTCGATGACGATGTTGTCGATGCCGGAGCGCCACAGCAGATGCGACAGCAGCATCCCTGCCGGGCCGCCGCCGACGATTGCCACCTTGGTTTGCACGGGGGCACGATAAGCGACGTGGGCACAATGGTTCCACCTGCTGGGACGATCGGTAGCCATCACCAGCGCTCGACAAGCTATGTTCCGCCGATATGACCAACGTGCTGGACGGTCCACGGCGGGAGGTTCGCCGCATCTTCCACGACGGAACCCCGCAGTGGGTATCGGTCTCCACCGACGGCTCGGAGTTGCTGTTCGCTGATGGCCGACGCGTCGACGAGGCGTCGGCCAGCTACATGGCTCCCTGTGATCCGACCAAGATCCTTTGCATCCACCTCAACTACGACAGCCGTAGGGTCGAGTTCCGAGCCAAGCCACTCACCACGCCGACCTACTTCCAGAAGCCGCTGACGACGCTCAACGCCCATCGCGGCGTGGTGCATCGGCCCGCTGATTGCCAGTTCCTCAACTACGAAGGTGAGATCGCCGTCGTCATCTCCAAGCCGATGCGCAACATCGGGCCGGGCGATGTGTGGGACTACGTCGCCGGGTTCATGCCATCGAACGATGTCGGGCTGCACGACTTCCGCGACACCGACGCCGGCTCGATGCTGCGAGTGAAGGGTCAGGACGGCTACTGCCCGGTCGGGCCGGGGCTCGTCAGCGGCGTCGACATCGGCCGGCAGACATTACGTACCTACATCAATGGCGAGGTCGTGCAGGAAGATCCCGTCAGCAACATGACCTTCCCCATCGACTACATCCTTGCCGACCTGTGCCGCCACATCACGCTGCTGCCGGGCGACATCATCCTCACCGGCACCCCCGCCAACTCGCGACCGATGAACATCGGCGACGTCGTCGAGGTCGAAGTCACCGGCGTCGGCCGGCTCACCAACACGGTCGCCGAAAGCCCGGCACCACACAACGTCGTCGGACACCAGCCGACGGCGAGTGAAGAGGTCGTGCGCGTTGCCCGTGGCGGCGACTGGTGGGCGCAGCGCGACGATGAACGAGCACGAGCCGCCGTCGCGAGAGGCCGGTAGCGTGGGGAGCATCCTCGGCAATCGAGTTCAGCGGGTCGAGGATCCGCGCATGCTGACCATTGGCGGTACCTACGTCGAAGATGTTCCGGTCGATGCCGCGTGGGTGCACTTCGTGCGCAGCGAGTACGCGCACGGCCGCATCCTTTCTTACGACGTCGACGACGCCAAGAAGGTGCCAGGTGTGCTCGGCGTGTTCACCGGCGAGGACCTCGACCTGCCACCCTTTCCCCACGTGCAGCCGATCCTCAAGACCGGCAGCGAGCGGCCGCTGATCGCCAAGGGCACCGTTCGATTCGTCGGTGAACCGGTGGTGGCGATCGTTGCCATCGACCGGCACACGGCCGTCGACGCCGGCGCGATGGTCTACGTCGACATCGAACCGCTTCCGGCGGTCGTCGATCTCGACGACGCGTTGAGCGACGCCACCCTCGTCCACCCACCACTCGGTACCAACACCTACGCGACGTTCACCTCGGAGCGCCAGGCCGACTTCGCCGACTGTGAGGTCGTGCTCGACCTGCGTGTCGAGAACCAGCGCATCAACGGTTCGCCGATCGAGCCGCGGAGCGGCCTGGCGTATTGGGAGCCCGGCCCGGAGGGCGACCGCCTGGTGCACTACTCGGCATGTCAGGGGGCACACCCAACCCGCGACATCCTCGCCAAGTTGTACGACCTGCCGCCGTCTCGCGTACGTGCCGTGGTACCCGACGTCGGCGGGGGCTTCGGTGTGAAATCGCGCACGATCGGCGAAGAGCTGACGCTCGGCTGGTTGTCGAAGAAGGTCGGTCAACCGGTGCGCTACACCGAGACTCGCACGGAGTCGATGCAGGCCTTGCCCCAAGGCCGCGGCCAGCGGGTCGACGTCAAGATCGGCGGCACACGCGATGGGCGCATCACCGCCTACCAGATCGATGTGTTGCAGGATGCCGGCGCCTATCCGCTGATGGGCGCGTACCTGCCGATGATGACGCAGCGAATGGCTCCCGGCGTCTACGACATTCCCAACTGCGGGTTCCGCGGCGTGTCCGTCGCGACGAACAAGATCTCCGTCACGGCGTACCGTGGTGCCGGTCGGCCCGAGGCGGCGCTGGCCATCGAGCGAGCGATCGACTACTACGCCGCAGAGGTCGGTGTCGACCCGGCCGAGATCCGCCGCCGCAACTTCATTCCCAAGTTCCTGGAGCCGTACACCACGGGCATCGGCACGGTCTATGACGTCGGCGACTACGGCGAGGCGATGCGGCGCGTGCTCGAAGCTGCCGACTATCCGGCGTTGCGTGCAGCGCAGGCCGAGCAGCGTGCCAAGGGTTCGAGTGTGCTCACCGGGATCGGCATCGCGGTCTACGTCGAGATCACGTCGGCAGCTGCCCCGACCGAATACGGGGCTGTGCATCTGCTCGGCGATGGGCGCATGCGAGTGCTGACAGGTGCGACCCCATACGGCCAAGGTCACGTCACGACCTGGAAGATGATCATCGCCGATCGCCTGGGCGTTTCGATGGACGACGTCGATGTCGTGTACGGCGACACCGACGAGGTGCCGTCGGGTGGGTTGACCGTCGGATCGAGGTCGGTGCAGGTCGCCGGATCATCGCTTGTCATCGCCGCCGGCAAGCTCGCCGATGCGGCCCGCGAACGTGCCGCCAACTTGTTGGAGGCGGCGGTCGAAGACGTCGTGCTCGACCCTGATTCCGGAACCTTCCATGTCGCCGGCTCGTCGACGCCGGCCGTCGGCTGGGCCGATGTGGCCCGATGCGACGGCGATAGTTTGATCGGGATCAGTGACTTCAAGGCCGCCCAACCGACATACCCCTTCGGAGCGCACGTCGCCGTCGTCGATGTCGATACCGAGACCGGCAAGGTGACCGTCCAACGGGTGATCGCTGTCGACGACGCCGGCACTTTGCTCAACCCGCTGATCGTCGACGGGCAGATCCATGGTGGCATCGGTCAGGGGGTTGCCCAGGCACTGTTGGAGTGGATGCAGTACGACGACGACGGCAACCCGGTCACCTCAAACTTCGCCGACTATTCGGTGATCTCCGCGGCAGAGCTCCCCAGCTTCGAGCTGGTGCACATGGAAACGCCGACGTGGGTGAACCCGCTCGGGGCCAAGGGTGCAGGGGAGTCAGGAACCATCGGGTCGATCCCTGCGGTGCTGAACGCGGTGGTCGATGCGCTCGCACCTCTCGGCGTTCGCCACCTCGACGGCCCGGCCACGCCACAGCGGGTCTGGAACGCGATCGAACTGGCGCGACACTAAAATTCTCTTCGACCACCAGGGGGTCAACGATGTCAACCACCGAATCGAGCACTGAGCAGTTCTCGCTGCAGCAGCGCTACGAGGCCGCGCCGCGCCAGATTCTGGCGACGGGCATCCAGGCGCTCGTACGTCTGCCCATCGACCTGATGCGTGCCGACCGGGCGAAGGGTTGGAACACCGCTGGGTTCATCTCCGGGTATCAGGGCTCGCCGCTCGGCGGCTACGACCGCGAGCTGCAGAGCCAGCGCAAGTTGCTCGACGAGCTCAACATCGTCCACGTGCCCGGGCTCAACGAAGAGTTGGCTGCCACCTCCGTGTTCGGGTCGCAGGTGGCGCAGACGTACGCCCGCCCGAAATACGAGGGCGTCGCTGCCGTGTGGTACGGCAAGTCGCCGGGACTCGATCGCGCCGGCGACGCGATCCGTCACGGGAGCTTCGGCGGCACTTCCCGCAAGGGCGGTGTTGTCCTGCTGGTCGGTGACGACGCCGCGGCGAAGTCGTCGACCCTGCCGTCACGAAGCGATCCCACGCTCGTCGCTCTGCACCTCCCCGTCTTCTACCCGGGCACGGTGCAAGAGGTGCTCGATCTCGGCTTTCACGCCTTTGCCATGTCGCGACTCACCGGGTTGTGGGTGGCGATGAAGATCACCACGCCGGTCGCCGATGGCTCGGGCATCGCCGAGGTTTCTCCGGATCGCGTCGACCCCGTCCTGCCGACGTTCGAGGTCGACGGCAAACCGTGGCAGCCGACACTGAGTGGCCACGTGGGCGTCCCCTTCGCCAACACCTTGGAGATCGAGGTGCTCGGCAACCGCATCGAGTGGGCCAAGCGGTACGTGGCCGCCAACCCCGTCAACCAGTTCGTCACCAACCCGGCTGACGCATGGTTGGGCATCGTCGCCGGCGGCCACGACCTCCAGCAGGTGCTGGAGGCGCTGCGCGTGCTCGGCCTCGGTCAGCAACGCCTCACCGAGCTGGGCATCCGAGTGTTGAAGCTCGGTGCACTGCACCCGCTCGACGTCGGCGCCATCCGCGAACTGGCCAACGGAACCGCCACGGTGATGGTGTGCGAAGACAAGATCGACTTCCTCGAGACCCGGGTTCGATCGGTGCTGTACGGGTCCGCGAACGCACCGGCGATCGTCGGCAAGCAAGATCACGACGGCAAGCCCTTGATCACCCACTACGGCGCACTGACGATCGACAACCTCGTCGAATCGCTGCGCCGTGTCCTCACCCTTCGAATTCCTGCCGATCAGTTGGCCACCGTGCGCAAGTCGGAGCCGGTGCGAATCTCCATGGGCGCCGCCGCCGTTCGCACCCCGTTCTTCTGCTCGGGTTGCCCCCACAACACCGGGCTGCGAGTTCCAGAAGGGTCACTGGTCGGCGCCGGCATCGGTTGCCATGGAATGGTCAGCATCGTGCCTCGGCCACAGACGGGCGAGGTCACGGGCATCACCCAGATGGGCGGTGAGGGCGCCCAGTGGATCGGCACGGCTCCCTTCGTCGAGGATCGTCACTTCTTCCAGAACATGGGTGATGGCACGTACTTCCACAGTGGACAGCTCGCGGTGCAGGCCGCGATCGCCTCGAGCACCACGATGACGTTCAAGATCCTCTACAACGCCGCGGTCGCGATGACCGGCGGGCAAGACGCAGCCGGGCTCCGCACGGTTCCCGAGATGACCCGCATGCTCATGGCCGAGGGTGTGAAGCGGATCATCGTCACCACCGACGATCCGGCGAAGTACCGCGGCATCGATCTGCCGCCCGGTGTCGACGTCGTGCATCGCGATTCGATCATCGATGCGCAGGAGGAACTGCAGGCGATCGACGGTGTCACTGTGCACATCCACGATCAGCAATGTGCTGCCGAGAAGCGTCGAGATCGCAAGCGTGGCATCCTTGCCCCAGCGACGTTCCGAGTGATGATCGACGAGCGCGTCTGCGAGGCATGTGGCGATTGCGGCGTGCAGTCGAACTGCTTGTCGCTGCACTCGACCGAGACCGAGTTCGGCCGCAAGACCGTCATCGATCAAGCCAGCTGCAACGTCGATGCGAGTTGCCTGAAGGGTGATTGTCCGGCGTTCATCACGGTCAAGCCGGGCAAGGCGAAGAAGAGCAAGCGTGCTCCAGCGACCGCTACCGAGCTCCCTCAGCCGACGCTCGTCGTGCCGCGCGGCGTTGCCATCCGCATGCCCGGGATCGGCGGTACGGGTGTGGTCACGGTCAGCCAGGTTCTGGCGGCCGCCGCCCAGATCGCCGGGGTCGACGCCAAGACGGCCGATCAGACGGGTCTCTCGCAGAAGGCCGGACCCGTCGTGTCGACGGTGACGATCGGTGACCCGACGCCGGGTCGCATCGGCGTATTACTCGCCCTCGACGCGCTGGCGTCATCGACGCCGGCCAACCTCGCCGGTCTCGATTCCGACAACAGCGTCGCCGTCGTCTCGACGAGCATCGCTCCGACCGGTCGCATGATCGGCAAGGTCGACTCGCAGGGCCTCGATCTCGGGCCGTTTCGGGTCGAGCTCGGCAAGCGAACCGACGCAACCCGAAATCTGTACGTCGATGCGTCTCACATCGTCACCGCGCTGCTCGGCAATGCGGTCACCGCCAACGTGTTCATGGTCGGCGTTGCCTACCAGGCCGGCTTCATTCCGTTGCCAGGGGAGGCGATCGAGCGGGCGATCGAGCTCAACGGTACGGCCGTCGAGGCCAACCTGTCGGCCTTTCGGTGGGGCCGTCGCTGGACGGTCGATCCCGATGGGGTCGACAAGGCTGCGGGTGCCAGCATTGCCTACGACCTCCAGCCGTATGCGGTCGAGGGAGTCGACGATGCCATTCTTCGCGAGCTCGTCGAGCGACGCGCCGGCGATCTCGTTGCGTATCAGAACCGGCGTTACGCGGCGCGTTACGCGGGCGTGGTCGTGAAGGCTCATCGCGCCGAGCAAGCCGCAGGCGGTGACGGCGCTTTCGCCACCACCGTGGCCCGCCAACTGCATCATGTGATGGCGTACAAGGACGAGTACGAGGTCGCTCGATTGCTGCTGGCCGGCAGGGGCAGGGTTGCGGCGCAGTTCGGCGACGACTCCAAGATGACGTGGAACCTCTACCCGCCGATGCTGCGGTCGATGGGGCTCGGACGAAAGCTCCGGTTCGGTTCGTGGTCGGTGCCGGTCATGACGACGCTCAGCAAGATGAAGGGCATGCGCGGCACGCCGTTCGATCTCTTCGGTCATGCCAAGGTTCGTCGTACCGAGCGCGGCCTCGTCGACGAGTACACCAACTTGGTCGAAGAGGCGTCGGCGATGCTGGCTACCAATCCCGCCAAGGCTGTCGAACTGGTCGGTCTGATCGATCAGGTCCGCGGCTACGAAGGTGTGAAACTGGCCAACGTCGAGCGCTATCGCGAAGCGGTCACCGCCGCGCGACAGAGCTAGTGCTCTGACCACGAACGTTCGCGCGTTATGCGGCGGTGGTTCGTGGGTGGCCCCATCGTCGTTGGGCTTCGCCTCGGATCTTGGCGCGGTGGCGGCGTTCAGCGGCGAGGACTGCAGGGTCGCGGGTGTGGGCGTT
>JANYKU010000025.1 GCA_025358075.1 Ilumatobacteraceae bacterium | reverse complement strand
CCGCATCAGCCCGCCGTAGTACTCGTACCGAACCTGGCCATCCTTGATCAACATCAGCCCGTCGGTGAAGGTCGCGGCCAGCATCTCGGAAAGGGTCCAGCGGCGATCACCATGATCGAAGGCGAAACCGCCGACATCGTCGAGCCGGCGGGGCAGCGGGTCGACCGGACTGGGCGAGCCACCGATGCGGGCCGTGCGGGTGAGCTCGCGCACATGCAGGAAACCCCATCGATTCTGTGGCGCGTCGATCCAATTGGTCGAGTTGGCTTCGCCGCGTTCTCTCTCCGTCTCCGAGACCATGAAACGCGCAGGCTAGTCGTGAGCGTGGCTTTACCTTTTGTACACTCCGACGACACCGATGTGTGGGGAGAGCCGTGCTCGCTGATCGACTGAACAAGCTTGGGACCGAGACGGCGTTCGCCGTCTCGCTGGCCGCTGCGGAATGGGCCGCCAAGGGGAACAAGGTGTTTCCGTTCCACCTGGGTGATATCAACCTGCCGACACCCGCCAACGTGGTCGAGGCGATGAACCGGGCGATTGCCGACGGCAAGACCGGTTACTGCGCCGCGGCAGGAATCGCTCCGCTGCGTCAAGCACTGGCCGACGACGTGTCCATGCGCCGTGGGCTTGTCTACGGGCCCGACAACATCGCCGTGCAGCCCGGCGGCAAGCCGGTGATCGGCAAGTTCCTCCAGGTGGTGATGAATCCGGGTGACGGTGTGTTGTACCCGACGCCGGGGTATCCGATCTACGAGAGCCAGATCGACTACTTCGGGGGCATCGGCCAGCCGTACCGCTATTTCCAGACGCAGTCCGGCTTCGCCATCGACCTCGATCATCTGCGCGGTCAGATCACACCAGCAACCAAGGTCCTGATCTACAACAACCTCCAGAATCCGCTCGGTTGCGAGAGCTCTCTCGACGAGATGGCGGCGCTTGCCGAGCTGGCTCGACAACACGACCTATGGGTGCTCAGCGACGAGGCCTACTTCGAGATGCGCTACTCGGGTACGAGCACCTCGATCGCCTCGCTACCCGACATGAAGTCTCGTACGGTGATCCTGTACACGTTCTCCAAGAAGTTTGCGATGACCGGATGGAGGCTTGGCGCGGCGGTCGGCCCCGACAACGTGATCGCCTCGATCACCAAGATCAACACCAACGACGAGAGTTGCACCACACACTTCGTGCAGGCCGCCGGCGTCGAGGCGTTGCAGGGCGATCAAGCCGGCGCACTAGCGATCCTTGCCGAGCTCGAGCGTCGCCGTGATGCTGCCGTCGACCATCTGCAACTCATCCAGGGCTTCGTCGTCGCCAAGCCGGAGAGCACCTTCTACCTGTTCCCGAACGTCACCAAAGCGATGGCTGCCGTGGAGTTCACCGAGGTCGCCGAGTTCGCCGACGCGGCGCTTCGGGCTACCGGCGTGTCGTTCTGCACCCGTCGGCACTTCGGTCGACCGCTGGCCGGCGAGAGCGAGCAGTACGTGCGCTTCGCTTACTCGGGGATCTCCGTCGACGACATCCAGCTGGGCCTCGGCAAGCTTCGCCAATGGATCGAGGCGGCCTGATGGCATTGCCGCGGATCATCGTGGCCGGCCGCATCCCCGATGCCGGGCTCGATGCGCTTCGCCCGCATGGCAACGTGTGGGGCTGGAAGCACGACAACCCGATCGAGATCGACGAGTTGTACGAGCGCATCGACGGCGCAGATGCTGTCCTCACGCTGCTGACCACCAAGGTCGACCGATCGTTTCTCGATGCAGCTGGTTCGCAGCTGAAGGTCGTGTCGAACGTCGCCGTCGGGTACAACAACATCGACGTCGCCGAATGTCGTCAGCGCGGCGTGATCGCGACCAACACTCCGGGGGTGCTCACCGAGGCCACCGCCGACATCGCCATGGCACTGATCCTGATGGTCACTCGGCGGCTGGGCGAAGGCGAGCGCATCATCCGCTCCAAGCAGCCATGGCAGTGGGGCATGTTCATGCTGCTCGGCACGGGCCTTCAAGGGCGCCGGCTCGGCATCGTCGGAATGGGCGCCATCGGTCAGGCACTCGCCAGGCGGGCGACGGCGTTCGGCATGACGGTCGCCTACACCAATCGCAGTGCGGTCACGCCCGAGATCGAGGCCGAGCTCGGTGCCGAACGACTCGACCTCGACGAGTTGCTGGCGACCTCCGACGTCGTCACGGTCAACTGCCCGTACTCCTCGGAGACCCATCACCTGATCGGTGCCGAGCAATTCGAGCTGATGCGTTCGACGGCCTTCCTCGTCAACACCGCTCGCGGGCCGATCGTCGATGAGGCCGCATTGGTGGAGGCGTTGCGCAGTGGTGCCATTGCCGGCGCCGGCCTCGACGTGTACGAACACGAACCGATGCTCGAGCCCGGTCTCAACGATCTCGACAACGCGGTGTTGATCCCACACCTCGGCTCGGCAACGGTCGAGACACGAGCAGCAATGGCGACGCTGGCCGCAAGAAACACGGTCGCCGTGCTCAGCGGTCAGCCGGCGTTGACACCCATCACCTGACGACTCACAGCAACTCGTAGTCGGCGCTGTCGAGCTCGCGCGTCTGCTGCCAGAACTCCAGCAAACTGAAAGGCCAGTTCTGGGCGACGCGCCCCGAATCGCTCTTGTACCAACTGTTCACGCCCGACGCGCCCCAAGCCATGAGTCGGTTGCCCTCGTCGATGCGCTCGTTGTAGGCGTCGTGGACCGCGGGTCGGCAGTCGATGGCCCGAGCCTTCGTCGTGAGCACATGGTGAAGGCATTGCATCATGTAGTGCACTTCGCACTCGGAGAAGTAGATGATGCTGCCGTTGACGACGATGTTGGTGTTCGGTCCGTAGAGCAGGAAGAAGTTGGGGAAGTTGGGCACGACAATCCCCAGATAGGCGCGGGCATTGCCGTCCCATTGCTCGTGCAGATCGACGCCGTGGCGCCCCGTGACCTTCATCGGTGTGAGGAAGTGTGAGGCCTGGAACCCCGTGCCGTAGATGATGACGTCGACGTCGAGTTCGCTGCCGTCGACCATCCGCAACCCGGTCGGCTGTATCGCCGCGATGGGCTCGGTGATGAGGTGAACGTTGTCCCGCTTCAACGTCGTGGCCCATACGCCGTTGTCGCGGACGATGCGTTTGGCGGCCGGCGGATAGTCGGGCATCACCTTGGCGAGCAGATCGGGCCGGTCGCCGAAGCACAGGCCGAGGTACATGCCCAGCTGCATGCGCAGCAGTTCGTTCGCCTCACTCACCGAGTGACCTTGGCCATCCCATGCAGGATCCACTTTGACCGATGGGAGGATCCCTTCGGCGTACCGCCAGAAGAGCCAGAAGCGGTACCACTGGCTGTAGTACGGCAGATGGTTCAGCAACCAACGTTGCCCGGTGGGGAAGTCGGAGTGATAGTCGAGCGTTGGCGCCAGCCAGTTCGGCGTGCGTTGTAGCACGAACACTTGGTCGGCCTGCTCGGCGGCGATCGGGATGAACTGGGCCGCACTCGCGCCCGTGCCGATCACGGCGACCCGTTTGCCGACGAGGTCGACGCCGTGGTCCCACTCGGCAGAGTGGAACGCCGGTCCGGCGAACGAATCGCGCCCGGCGATGTCGGGTAGCTTCGGCCGGTTGAGTTGGCCGGTGGCGTTGATGACGGCATCGAATCGTTCTGTAGCTTCGTGACCAAGTGCATCGACGGTGTGCACGTCCCAGGTCGCCGACTGGTCGTCGAAGGCGACTGCAGCGACACTGGTCGAGAAGTGGACCAGGGGAAGCACACCACTGTCGGCAGCGAACTCTCGGAAGTAGTCGAGCAGCTCGGGCTGCGTCGAGAAGTGCTGCGGCCAGTCGTCGCGTTGCGCGAACGAGTAGCAGTACAGGTGGCTGGCGACATCGACCCGGCAACCGGGGTAGGTGTTCTGCAGCCACGTTCCGCCGACATCCGCGTTCTTGTCGAACACGACGACGTCGATTCCAGCTTGGCGCAGCCGATGCGCAGCCAGCAGACCCGACATGCCGGCACCGATCACGGCCACTCGAAGGCCTCGATCTGCTGCAATGTCCGCGGCAGACCACGACGGTGCCCGCAGATCCGCCGGGGGATCGCCGAGCTCCTCGAGCAGCAGCTCCACGTAGTCGTCGGATGCCTCCCTCGACATCATCCAGGTCATGATCGGCCGCACGCCATCGGCCGTCGGCTTCTGCGCGGCCGGCCATCCGGCGTCGCGCAGCTCGATCAAGGCGCCGAGGGCGATGGCCCGAGCATGCGATTGCTGATCAAGGGTCCAGCCTCCTTGCGGCTCGTGATGCTTGGCTTGATCGAGGAGGAGCCCCGTCCCCGGCAGGTCCGGGGCTGAGCACACATGGGCCAGCGCGGCGAGCAGCGATGGGAGGTCGGATTCTGCCACCATCTTGGCGAGCCTGGCATCCGAGACGTTGGAGTGCTCGGACTCGCGGCGAGGGGCCATGTACGGACTGTATGTCGACGGGTAGAGTTGTCTACCACCATGCGTGCCTCACTCGTTGACCTGCTGTCCGCCGGGCGCACCTTGCTTGCCGACGGCGCGACCGGAACGAACTACTTCGAACGGGGCCTGGGCGCCGGCGATCCGCCAGAGTTCTGGAACGTGGATCATCCCGACAAGGTCCGCACGCTCCATCAGCAGTTCGTCGACGCCGGTGCCGACATCATCTTGACCAACACGTTCGGCTGCAATCGTCACCGTCTGAAGCTGCACGGTGCCGAGGGCCGGGTGTACGAACTTGCCAAGCGGGCAGCGGAGCTGGCCTGCGAGGTCGCCGACGCCGCGCCGCGACCAGTGGTCGTTGCCGGTTCGATGGGCCCCACGGGGGAGCTGTTCGAACCGCTCGGAGCCCTCACTGAGAGCGCCGCCATCGAATCGTTCGGCGAGCTCGCTGCTGGTCTGAAAGACGGTGGCGCCGACGTCGCCTGGATCGAAACGATGTCGGCCGCGGAAGAGATCCGCGCCGCGGCAACTGGCGCCCTTCGAGCGGGACTGCCGTACACGGCGACCTGCTCCTTCGACACGGCCGGTCGCACGATGATGGGTCTGCTCCCGAGCGACCTGTCACATGTGTTCGACGGTCTGGCCGAGCCCCCGGTGGCCATCGGCGCCAACTGCGGCGTCGGCGCCAGCGACACGCTGGTGTCGTTGTTGTCCATGACCGAACGCGACGCTCACACCTACCTGATCTCCAAGGGCAACTGTGGTGTGCCGTACTTTGCCGGCACCGAAGCCGTGTACACGGGCACTCCCGAGCTGATGGGCAAGTACACGCAGTTGGCCGTCAAGGCCGGGGCACGGATCGTCGGTGGCTGCTGTGGCACCTCGCCGGTTCACCTGGCCGCAATGCGACATTCGCTCGACGAGCTGATCGCCAGGCCAACGCTCGACGACATCATCGAAGCCGTCGGCCCACTGGTCAACGCTGCACCGTCGGCCTTTCTGCCCGCGCGCGAGCGGCGACGTGGACGGCGCGGCGAGTAACGTCGGCGGCGGGGTCGGCTCACGGGCCGCTTGATACGGAGGTCGCAATGTCACAGCAGGTTCGTGGAGTGGTGGCGCGCTCGAAAGGCGCGCCGGTGTCGATCGAGACGATCGTCGTCCCCGATCCTGGGCCCGGCGAGGCCGTGGTCAAGGTCCAGGCCTGCGGCGTGTGCCACACCGACCTGCACTACCGCGAAGGTGGGATCAACGACGACTTTCCGTTCCTGCTCGGACACGAGGCCGCCGGGTTGGTCGAGTCGGTCGGAGAGGGCGTGACCAACGTGCAGCCCGGCGACTTCGTCATCCTCAACTGGCGAGCCGTGTGCGGCACGTGCCGTAGCTGCCTGCGTGGTCGGCCGTGGCTGTGCTTCAGCACGTTCAACGCCAAGCAGAAGATGACGTTGACCGATGGCACGGTGTTGTCGCCCGCGCTCGGCATCGGCGCCTTCGTTGAGAAGACGCTCGTCGCTGCCGGTCAGTGCACGAAGGTCGACCCGGGCGTGCCTGCCACCACCGCCGGCCTGCTCGGCTGTGGCGTGATGGCCGGGATCGGCGCGGCCATCAACACCGGCAATGTCGGTCGTGGCGACTCGGTGGCCGTGTTCGGCTGCGGTGGCGTCGGCGATGCGGCGATCGCCGGGTCTCGGCTGGCGGGTGCCCACACCATCATCGCGGTCGACATCGACGACCGGAAGCTGGAGTGGGCAAAGGAGTTCGGCGCCACCCACACGTGCAATTCGCGCAACACCGACCCGGTCGAATACATCAAGTCGGTCACCGGTGGCAACGGTGCCGATGTGTGCATCGAGGCGATCGGCAATCCCGCCGTCTATCGCCAAGCATTCGAGGCGCGAGACCTGGCCGGCACGGTGGTCCTCGTCGGCGTGCCCCGACCCGACATGACGTTGGAACTGCCGTTTATCGAGGTCTTCGGTCGCGGTGGCGCGCTGAAGTCGTCGTGGTACGGGGATTGCCTTCCTTCACGTGATTTCCCGATGCTCGTCACGCTGCATCAGCAAGGTCGCCTGCCCCTCGACAAGTTCGTCAGCGAGACCATCTCGCTCGACGCCGTCGAAGAGGCGTTCCACAAGATGGAGCGTGGCGAGGTGCTGCGCAGCGTCGTCGTGCTGTGAGGACGGCGACGTGACGATCGAGCTCGTCACCACCGACGGCATCTTCGCACTCGACGGCGGCGAGTGGCAGGTCACCAACAACATCTGGCTCGTCGGCGATGATCGA
>JANYKU010000020.1 GCA_025358075.1 Ilumatobacteraceae bacterium | reverse complement strand
ATCTGGTGCCTGCGGACCTGTGGGGCGGCCTCGCCGAGGCGCAGGTCGTGATCACCAACTATCACCAGTTCATCCCCAAGGATCGCAAAGAGATCCAAGGCGTCGCCAGCAACACTCGCAAGATCCTCCTCTACGCCAAGTTGGTCGATCCGTTCAAGGAGAACGGCGACGAGATGGTGGCTCGCGTGCTGCGCGACTTCATGGGTCGCGGCAAGAACGAGATCGTGGTGTTCAACGACGAGGCGCACCACTGTTATCAGGACAAGCTGCTCGGCGACGAACGACCCCGACAAGCTCGATAAGGAGGCCGAGGAACGCAACGCCGACGCGCGCGTGTGGTTCAAGGGTCTGCAGGCGGTCAAGCGCAAGATCGGCATCAAATCGATCTACGACATGTCGGCGACACCGTTCTACTTGGCCGGCTCGGGCCACCAAGAGGGCTTCATCTTTCCGTGGGTGGTCTGCGATTTCTCACTGATGGACGCCATCGAGAGCGGCATCGTCAAGGTGCCGCGGCTGCCGGTCGACGACAATGCCCGCGCCGAGGTGTTGGTGTACCGCAACTTGTGGAGCCAGATCGGCACGGAGTTGCCCAAGCGGGCCAGCGCCAAGAAGGTGTCGAACTGGGTGATCCCGCCGACGCTGGAAGGTGCGACGCGCAGCCTGTACGGCAGTTACGAGAAGGCGTACCGCTTTTGGGATACCGAGTTGCGCAAGGGTGGCTATGAGACCCCACCGGTGTTCATCGTGGTGTGTCCCAACACGACGGTGTCGAAGTTGGTGTACGAGTGGATCGCCGGGCAAGACATCGAGCAGCCCGACGGCACGACCAAGGCACGCGAGGGCAACCTTGGGCTGCTGACCAACGTCGATGACGGCGGCCATTGGATCGCCAGGCCGCGCACCATTTTGATCGACTCGCGTCAGCTCGAGAGTGGCGAGGCGATGAAGTCCGACTTCAAGGACGCGGTCGGTCACGAGATTGAACAGTTCAAGCGCGAGTTGCGCGAACGCAATCAATCGTCGATCGATGTCGACAACCTCACCGATGAGGATCTGTTGCGCGAGGTGATGAACACCGTTGGCAAACCCGGTCGGCTGGGTGAAGGCGTGCGCTGCGTGGTCAGCGTCAGCATGCTCACCGAAGGGTGGGACGCCAACACGGTCACCCACATCCTGGGCATCCGCGCCTTCAACAGTCGGCTGCTGTGCGAGCAGGTGGTCGGCCGTGCCCTGCGTCGCCGCAGCTACACGGTCAACGACGAGGGCATGTTCGACGCCGAGTACGCCGAGGTGTACGGCGTGCCGTTCGACTTCATCCCCAGCGACAAGGTGTTGCCCAACCCGAAACCGAAGCCACACATGGTGCAAGTGCGGGCGTTGCCCGAGCGGGAATCTCTACGCATCCGCTTCCCTCGCCTCGACGGCTACCGCGTCGAGATGGGCGACGAAGCGCTGATGGCCGACTTCACCAAGGAATCGCACCTACACGTCGACCGCTCGATCGTGGCCACCTGGACACAGTTGGCCGGGCAGGCCGGGGAGAACGCCGAGCATGTGCTCGACGGGTTCATGACCGAACGCCCGCAGAAAGTCGCCTATGGGATCGCCGCGTACATGGTGCAGCGCTTCTATGCCGGCCACGACGGAGCGTTGAAGCCGTGGTTGTTCCCTCAGCTGGTGCAGATCGCCCGACAGTGGCTTGATGGCTACGTCACCCCGCACCCGCATCCTGAGTTGGGGTTGCTGCTCTTGGCACAGGTCAAGGCCCGCGCTGCGGAGCGGATCTTCAACGCCATCGTCCGTCAGAAGGGCAACCGCCCCGAGGTGTTGCGGCCGCGCTTCGCCACGTTCGATCCCGAGGGCGACACCGACAGGGTCGACTTCCTCACCCGCAAGGTCGTGATACCGCCGTGAAGGCCAAGGACATCGACCTGCTCGTGGTGCTGGCGTTCGCCTTCGACCCACAGGCCTTGGGCAGCGCGGCAGCCGATGGCACCAGTTACGTGTCGAGCGACGCCGGCTTCGCCGACGTGCAAGCCGAACGATCGCTGGGCAAACTTCCCGTGTTGTTGGTGCGGATGAACAACGACCTCGTGATGGGCGACAACCTCAAGAAGACCGGAGCTGGCAATCTCTTCACGGTCTTCGGCGAGCCGGACATCGATGTGCGAGTCAATGGTTACCAGGTGGTGGTAGAGCTGCTTGGTGTCGATGTGTACGACCCGACCACCGGCGAGGTGCGCAGCCAGCAGACCGAGCAGATCGCCATGTGGATGATCGATGCGAACTACAACGAAGAGAGCTTCTTCGTCCGCCAGTGCTACTTCACGGGCGGAGGCGACCCATACGCCCGGCTGAAGCGAGCGTTGAAAGCCGACATCGACGAAGAAGCCTGGGCCAGTCTGTACTCCACCGTCAGTCGCCCATTCGCCAAGCCCGAGACCGGCAAGATCGCCGTCAAGGTCATCAACGACTACGGCGACGAAGTAATGCAAGTGTTCGAAACGTTGTGAGACCGATGTCGCTGGGCCATTCGACGGCGGACCCAGCCACACTCCCCAGGTGTACTCCACGATCATCGAGCAACTATCCGGCAGACCAGGTTCGACATTCCGAGACTGGGCACTCCGCCAACGCGCCAACTTCACCTGATCGAGAAAGGCACGCACGCCGATGCGCCGTTCGGTGCTTGAGCTACCTGGCCTCGGCGGTGTCGTTCTCGGGCGTGCATTCTGTGCGCGACCACGACCCGAGGATATGCTGGCATACATGCAGCGAACGACGGTGAAACTCCCAGACGAACTCGACGCGCGGTTACGTCACGAAGCGCAGCGGCGAGGGATCACCGTGTCCGAGCTGACGCGCGAGGCAATCGAAGCTCATCTTGGTGGCCCGCGTGCACGCCGCAAGCTGCTCGCCGCCGCCGCCGGAGCGAGCGGCCATGACGACATCTCGGAGCGGATCGAGGAGATCCTCGCCAACGAGGTCGCATCATTGCTCTGATCGTCGACGCCGGCCCACTGTACGCGTATGTCGACCGCGACGACCGTCACCACCAGGCCTGTCTCGACCTCCTCGAAACGCATCCCGGCCCGTTGCTGGTGCCGATGCTGGTGATCACCGAGGTGGTCTATCTGCTTGCAACTCGGCTGGGAATCGATGCCGAAGTCAGGTTCCTCGGCGATCTCGCCTCGGGCAACCTGATCCCCGAACCAGTGGCCTCTGCAGATTGGCTTCGCATCGCTGAGCTCGTCGCCCGCTACCGCGATCTTCCGCTCGGCACCGTCGACGCCTCGGTCATGGCCACTGCAGAGCGTCTCGCCATCACCGAAGTCGCCACACTCGACCGACGGCACTTCACCGTCGTCCAAGCAACGAATGGCCCGCTCAATTTGCTGCCCTGACGGCCACGAACACCCAGATGCGCCTACTTGATACTTGAGGTTGACGATGCGCTGTTGCGTAGCGTCGGTGAGGTCGTTCGGTGCGCGTTGGTGTGCTGGATGTGAGGTGTCGTTCTGCTCGGTTGTTATGTGTGCTGCCGGCAGCCGCGTGGTGGTCCGAACGTCTTTCTTACGTGAACAAGCACCGGTGGATTACTTGAACAGACCACCCACAACACGGTGGATTACTTGAACGTCGACAACCGTGTCGGCGCTTCCCCGTCGGGCTGCGAGTACAAAGTCCCGCGATGAGCACACGACTGGACTCTCGACGCACTCCCCAGACTCCCCAGGTGTACTCGGAGTGGCCTTTGACGGGATCGACAACCCGACCAACATCTACCGATCTCTAACTGAGTATAGTGAAACGCTATACAACAGTAGATATTGATATACTCGTACGGTGGATCCGAAACACAACCCGTACTCGCCCGGTGCCGGGCTGCGCCCGGCGGCAATCACTGGTCGCGGCACCGAGATCGACGCCTTCGCCGTCGTGCTCTACCGTGCCCGTAACGACCGCCCGGCGCCAGGGATGATCTTGCACGGGTTACGCGGCGTCGGCAAAACCGTGCTGCTCAACGAGCTCGCCAACATCGCCCGCCGTGACCACTGGGTCGTCGCCACGGTCGAAGCCGACCTCAGCGGGACCAGCACCCCGTTCCGCCAACAGGTCTCGGAAGCGCTCAACGAGGGGTTACGCAAAGAGTCCGGGAAATCGAACTTCGGTGACCGGATGCGCAAGGCCGCGGCAACGTTGAAGTCGTTCTCGGTGACCGTGGCCGGCACCGGTGTCGGGATCGGGTTGCAGGATCGTGGCTCGACCGGGTCGTTGAACGCCGATTTCACCGACCTGGCCCTCGACTTGGCTGAGGGGGCCCGAGACATCGACACCGGGGTTGCGGTGTTCATCGACGAGATGCAACACCTCGACCCGGGTGAGCTCGCCGCGATCTGCCAGGCCTGCCATTCCGCCAACCAGCAGAACTTGCCGTTCGTGGTCGTCGGCGCCGGCCTCCCGAACCTGCCACGCGTCCTGTCCGACGCGGTGTCGTACGCTGAGCGCCTGTTCGACTATCGCAGCATCGGGCGGCTCGGGTCCGATGATGCCACCGCTGCACTGGTCCTGCCCGCCCAAGATGAGGACGTGGACTGGGAACCTGAAGCGATCGACGTCGTTCTCGCCGCGTCGGCCGGGTACCCGTATTTCATTCAGCAGTTCGGCCAAACCGCGTGGAACGCAGCCGCACAGTCACCGATCTCGAGCATGGATGCGGCTACCGGTATTGCCCTCGGCCGTGAACGGCTCGACAACGGGTTCTTCCGGGCCCGTTGGGACCGGGCAACCCCAGCCGAACGTGACTACATGGCAGCTATGGCCGCCGATGGTGATGGACCGTCGGAATCGGGGGCGGTCGCCAAACGGCTCAACAAGTCGATGAGTTCGCTCGGCCCGGCCCGCGCCAACCTCATCGCCAAAGGGCTGGTCTGGGCCCCTGAGCACGGTCAGATCGCGTTCTCGGTGCCGGGCATGGCAGCATTCATCGAACGCGAACTGGCCCGCCAGTAACCTGCCCGCCGGCAGATTCTGCGCCCGTGCGTTGTGCACAAAGTCCCGCGAGGAGCAGATAACTCGAGTCCGACGCACTCCCCAGGTGTACTCGGAGTGTCTCGGGGTAGGGGTTACGACGAGAGTCGCGCCGCAACCGCTCGGGCCAGCGAGTCGAACTCCGAGTCCGGGATCGCCTTCCAGTCGAGCACCAACTCAGTCAGCCGCTCGGACCACGCAATCCACACGCCACCGAGCGAGAACGGCTTGGCAAACCAGCCCCAGTCGGAGTTGACGAAACACAGCGCGGCGTGCACCGGCACGGAGGTGAGGCCCGCCTGAGCGAGCAGGTTCTCGATCGCGATCACATGTAGGTCGAGTCCGTCGACAAGGTGGCTTCGGTCCTTGCCGGCAACGTACAGACGCTCGTCGACCCTGAACCAACCGCCAACGTCACGACGTTCGACGCGGCCGGTCAGATCCTTGGCCTCGACGACCCAAACGCCCGAAGGCGCAATCACGATGTGCGTGACGGCCACCTTCGCTCCGGGCACTCTGCGGTCGTCGAGCACCACAGCGCGTCCGTGAAGTTCTTGATGCAGATGTGCCGCCAAACCTGAACGGTTGGTCCCAACCGATGGAGCACGCGTCTGCTGCACCGCGGTGGCCCGACATTTCGAGCACTCGGCCTTCTTGGTGACCGGGTCCCACCACACCTGCGTGCCAACGGCGACCTCGCCGCCACAGCCGTTGCACGTGTCTGCCCTGCGGAGCGGGAGCAATTTCGTAGCCATGCCGCAGTATCGGTCCTACCCGCCCAGGCGTAAATAGGTGCGCCCCAAAATGGGCCGTTCGGCACATTGGCCGACCGCGCTGGTGACTACAAACCTCTCGGGGATGTCTGGAATGCCTCAATGTCGTTCGGCTTGCCTTGCACAACGAGACGGACCTTGTCGAGGTGTCGACCATACGCGTGCAACACGATCTCGCCCGGCAAGCCGACCACGATCACGCCCGGGTCACCCTTCTTGACGACCAGATCGGTTCGACCGACGCTGTGTAGAACAACGCCGACGGGAGAGCGGCGATAAAGAAGCCGACCCATCAGCTTCAGCACCTTCCACAAGGCGTCGTCGCGAGCGTGATCTTCGGGTCGCGCTTCCCAATCCGGCTGGGCGCGACGGATGTCTTCGTGATGCACGAAGAACTCGACGAGGTTGGCCTTGTCGCCGAGCACCGGGACCGCGAACGGCGACCAGATCGGAGGACCGCTACGGAACTGTTCGATCGTGTCCTCGTAGGGCTTGTCGGCGATCTGCGCCATCACCTGCTCGGTCCGCTTGGCGAGGAACGGAATGGCGATGCCTCCGGCCGCGTCGGGACGCCGCTCGCGCACAAGCAGATGAGCGAGCAGGTCGCGGGTCGTCCATCCCTCGCACAGCGTCGGCGCGTCGGGACCGACCTCTTCGAACAGATCACACATTGATGCACGTTCGTCGGCGGTGATGGTCACATCCTCACGGTACCCAGATCGGCCGAACCTCAGCCCTCGGGCCACGAGGAGCCAATGCCTCGACAGCGCAATGATCGGGCAGAATGCGACCTTGCCCGCTTCCCTGCATGCCCGCAACATCTCGCTCTCGTTGGGAGCTCGGCACATCCTGCTCGACGTCGACCTGGCTCTCGACCCCGGTCATCGTCTCGGCCTGATCGGCCCGAATGGCGTCGGTAAATCAACACTGCTGCGGGTGCTTGCCGGCAGACAGCATCCCGACGCCGGCACCGTGTCGCTGTCGCCGCCGTCCGCAACGGTCGGTTACCTCGATCAGGAGCCGGAACGAACTCACGAAACCGTGGTCGAACACATCGGGCGACGAACGGGCGTGAGCGCCGCACACGCGGAGCTCGACACGGCAACCGCCGACCTTGCGGCCGGAGCGTCGGGAGCCGACGACCGTTACAGCGCCGCGCTCGAGCGCTGGCTGGCGCTGGGTGCTGCCGACCTCGATGTGAGGATCGGCGAGATGTGGGCCGAACTCGACCTGCCCGATCGGCTGTTGCAGCAGCCGATGACATCGCTGTCCGGTGGTGAGGCAGCACGAGTCAGCCTGGCGGCGCTGACGCTGTCACGCTTCGACGTCGTACTGCTCGATGAGCCGACCAACGATCTCGACCTCGGCAGCCTTGATCGGCTGGAGCAATTCGTCAACGGTCTGCAGAGCGCCGTCGCGTTGGTGAGCCACGATCGCGAGTTCTTGCGTCGTGTGGTCACCGATGTGGCCGAGCTCGACGAGTTCAGCCATCAACTCACGCTCTACGCCGGAGGCTACGACGCCTACCTTCACGAGCGCGAGGTCGCCCAGCAGCACGCGTGGCAGGCATGGGACGAGTACGACACCAAGCGCTCGACCCTCGTGCAACGCTCGCAACGCGAGCGCGAATGGGCCACGCAAGGGCTGTCCCGGGCGAAGAAGAAGCCCGATGACAACGACAAGAACATCAAGGCCTACAAGATCAACCAGACCGAGCAACTCGCCGGGCGAGCGGCGCGCACCGAGCGGGCAATGGAGCGCCTCGACGTGGTCGAGCAACCTCGCGAGCCGTGGGACCTGCGCATGACGATCGCCTCCGCACCTCGCAGCGGAAAGTTGGTCGCCCGCCTTGTCGAGGCGGTGGTCGACCGTGGTCCGTTCCGACTCGGCCCCGCGTCGGTCGAGGTGAACTTCGGCGAACGTGTCGTGATCGTCGGGCCCAACGGCAGCGGAAAGTCGACACTGCTTGCCGCATTGCTGGGCAACATCACCTTGACCTCCGGCTCGCAACGACTGGGTTCATCGGTGCGGCTCGGTCGCCTCGAGCAGGTCCGCACACAACTGGCGACCGCATCTGACGGCAGCGAGCAGACCACGCTCGCCGCGTTCCAATCGGCAAGCGGCTTGACGACGAGTGAGGCGCGCACGTTGCTGGCCAAGTTCGGCGTCGGTGCCGAGCACGTGCATCGTCGCGTCGAGTCACTGTCACCCGGTGAGCGCACTCGTTTGGTGCTGGCGCTGTTCATGGCCGTCGGATGCAACTGTCTCGTGCTCGACGAGCCGACCAACCACCTCGACCTGCCGGCCATCGAGCAGATCGAACAGGCCGTCGACGGCTTCCCGGGGACGGTGTTGTTGGTCAGCCACGATCGAGTCCTTCTGCAGCGCATCCGCAGAACCCGAACGATCGAGCTCCGCGCTGGCCAGGTGGTCTCGGACCGCGCCGAGTAGACGCTCGATCAGAACGCCGCCGCGCGCGCCTGGCCGCCGCCGCCGACCCGCCGGCCTGGAACTTTGGTTTCTCACGGCCACGATGGCCGCGTGCTACCAAAGTTCGGCACTCGCTTCCGCTTGCGGCCGTTCGATGTCGCTCTTTGCAGGTGATGAGCGCACCGCGGGTAGGCTTCGTAGACATAGTGCGGCTAGCGGAATAGCCGTGCGAAACAATTGCAGTGGGTGCAATAGATGAAGCGATTGATCATTGTCGGCGCGATAGCTCTGCTCTTGGCTGCCTGTAGTTCGGCGGGAACCGCCGCTCCGACGACGATCCCGCCCGTGATCGCCACAACCGTTGCGACTACCGCGGCTTCGACCTCCACCACTTCCTCGACGACTTCAGCGCCGACGACCAGCAGCACCACCCCCACGACCCCGCAGGCGACAACGACCACCACCGTGCCGACCGAGTCCCTGATCAAACAAGCCGTTCAGGACTATCTGACCGCTTACCACCAATGCGGAGTTACCCCGGCAACGTGCGACCCCGCCACGTTCACAGCCAGCGAGGGACGTTCGCGATCGATTGTGACCGAACTGGCAAACGGCATGACGAAGCAGGGCTTCTATTTCTCGACCGATACTCGCGGATCGTACGTCGTTGCGGAATCTGTGGCTTTCGTTTCCGCCGTCGAGGCAACAGCTGTCTTCTGCGCATACGACGCCGGAGCGGTGATGGGACCGATCGGACCTGACGGGCTTCCTACGGTTATGGACGATCAGATTGTCAGTGTGCGCTATCAATACCGCACCTTCTTCGAGGGCGACAGTTGGCGCGTTGGCGAGCAACAAGAGTTGGAACGACTTGGCGAGGGAAGCTTGTGCCCACCCGCGGCCTGATACTCGTTCCGCTCCTTGCACTGATGCTCGTCGCGGCGCCCGTCAATGCAGCCGAACTTCCGGGCGGGGGCGGCGGCACAAGCAACGCGGGCGGTGAGGCGTCGATTTCTACTTGGGTGATTGGGGCGGTCAACGGTGGGGTGTCCAAGCCGGCGGGCGCTACGTCGTGCACGCCATGGGCGTTCGTCGACGGGTCCAACTTGGCCGGCATCGGCTTGGTCTCAGCGACGGTGATCAATCCGGCGACGGGTTTGATGTCGCAGGTCTTCTTCCGGATCTGCAACGGCACATACCAGTTCGTGTATGTCGGACCATTCTCTCCCACCGACGTGGCCCGGGTCGCCTACCAAAAGGCCACGGCACTGGTGGGCAAACCCGAGGTTGCGTTCTCACCACCGATCGACAAGATGATCGTCAACTTCGAGACGTGGCTCGGCGTCACACCACGGCAGCCGGTCACGGCGACCGCGACCATCCCAGGTCTGTCCGCAACCGTCACCGCCGAACCGACCAACATCGAGTGGGCCACCGGATCGCGTGTCGCCGGCGACAGCACCAACATCAGCTGCCAACCCTGGGGATCGACCACGTCCGTCGCGGGTGGGTGCGCATGGACTCCGGCATATCCGTCGGTGGCCAAGGTCACTGGCACGACCGACCTGCACTACCACGGGTCGGTCACGATCGTCTGGAAGGTGTCGTGGCAGGCGACCAACGGCGCCACCGGCACGCTCGCCGACTTGCGCACGACGACGCCGATCAAGATGGGCGTGCAAGAGATCCAGACCATCGGCGGCTGACCACAGGCTTTCCGAATCGCGCCGCACTCCGTGCATCCCTGATGCATGAGCAACGAACCAACGCGAAGCACACGAACCAGGCGATCGGTTCTCGTTGGTCTTGCGGCTGTGTTGATGGTGGCCTGCGGTACCGGCGCACGAACTGCTCCGGCAGCGCCGTTGGCGAGGGCGACCTCGTGCACGCCCTTTGCGCCGGTCGACGGTTCCACCTTCGAGAGTGCCGGCGTCGGCGAGCCAATCGTGATCAACCCGTCAACCGGAGTGAAGTCGATGGTCTACTTCCGCTTCTGCAAGGACCGCTACGAGTACCTCTACATCGCTCGAGGCGCAGTCCGTCACCCCGCCAAGTCCCACGCCTCGGTGATCCACTCCCTCACGGTGTCGTCGACTTCCTCGGGCCCACGCACATTCACCACGTGGTACACGGCCCGTCCGGCCTCGATCGGCTTGCGGGAGATTCGCCGGTCGCGCACGATGCGCGGCAGGAACAGGCACAGCGCGACCCAGTTGGTCATCGGTCGCAACTGCAACACGCGAATGCCGTTGCGCTTCACGAACACGCCGACAGAGACGGGCTCGATGAACGGTTCGCCGAGCGTGCGCAGATGCGCCATCACCACGTCGAACACCGGTCGCTCGAAGCTTGGCCCGGTGCTGAAGTACTCCTCCACCGTCATCGCCGGAGCGCACTCGTGACCCTGCCGGGTGCGAGCGAACTGACGCTGGCATTGCGGGCACGTCCACGTCACGCTGCAACCGTATGCCCGGCGAAGCACCGAAGACGGTGAAGAACCGCGTTCACTGGGACGTGAAGCTCGTCGACGCGACCATCGATGGCCTCGTCGACTCCGGCGCGACGTTGCTGCGGCCAAAGGACGACGAGATCGGCTGGTGGGTCATGGCCGACCCGGAGGGCAACGAGTTCTGCGCCTTCGAGTGACGGCGCCGTAGTACAGCGGTCAGCGCACGGCGATCAACGGGTCGACCACGATTCGACTCTCGACGCCGGTGGGGCCCACGGGCAGCCCACCGCGGATGGTCACCCGGCGCACCCGCCGCTCTGTGGTGCCGTAGTCGTCGACGGCGTAGTGCATGGTGGCGCGGTTGTCCCAGATGACGACGTCGCCGTCACGCCAGCGATGACGCAGCACGAACTCGGGCTGGGTCATGTGCTCGTACAGCATCCGCAGCAGGCCGTCGCTCTCGATCCGCGACACACCGACGATGTGGCTGGTGAACCCGGGGTTGACGAACAGGTTCGGCCGGCCCGTTGTCGGGTGTACTCGGACGACCGGGTGGATCACCGGCGGGACCTTGGCGGAGTCATCGAACAGCTGCTGGGCGTCGGTGCGATCGAGCGCCGAGTCGAACGGTTCTCCCCAGTACGCCAGCGGTGAGATGCGATGGACAGCCTCGAGCTGATCGACCATCCGTCGCAACGGCTCGGCCAGGCGTTCGTAGGAGGTACGAGTGTCGGCGAACATCGTGTCGCCGCCGAAGATCGGTGTCGCATCGCCGACGAGCACCGACGCCGCCGGCGGGCTCGGCACGAACGTGACGTCGGTATGCCACCGAGCGTTTCGACCGCCCTTCGCCCCGTCCTGTTCGAGGATCTCGGGGAAGTCGGGATGACCCGGTATCACCGGGTGCGCCGGCGTCGGCTCACCGAGCTCGCGGGCCAGAGCGACCTGCTCGGCGTGTGTGAGGTGTTGGTCGCGAAGCACCAACAGGCGATGATCCTCGAGCATGGATGACAACCATCCGCCGTCGAGACCGTCGCGTGTGCAGGCCCCGGTGAGCTCGACGCCAAACACCCCGGTGATCGGCGTGAGGGTCCATGGTGCGGTCATAGAGTTCAGCATGCCACTACCAAAGCGTGGTTTGCTGTGTGGGTGACGACGACGCCGCAGACGATGACCGCGGTGCTCCTCAAAGGGTATGGCGGGTTCGACTGCCTGGAGGTGCGTGATGACGTTCCCGTGCCACAGCCCGGTGCGGGCGACGTACTGGTGCGGGTCTCGGCAGCGGGGATCAACAACACGGACATCAACACGCGCATCGGCTGGTACGCACCCGATCTCCTCGCGCCGACGCCGATCGATGGCGACGCAGCGATACCGACTTCTCGGGCCGATGTCGGCTGGTCGGGCAACGTCCCGACGTTCCCACGAATCCAGGGCGCCGACGCCTGCGGCCACATCGTCGCAGTCGGGTCGGATGTCGAAGCGCGTCGTGTCGGCGAACGGATCATCGTCGAACCGGTGTTCCGCGACCCCGCCGACCCGCTGGCGCTGCCGGCCTACTTCGGGTCCGAGGTCGATGGTGCCTTCGCCGAGTACACCGTCGTGCCCGCTCGTCACGCCGTGCGAGTGGACTGCCCGTGGACCGACGCCGAGTTGGCATCGATCCCCTGCTCGTACTCGGCCGCCGAGAACATGCTCGGGCGGGCGAAGGTCGCGGCAGGCCAAATCGTCGTCGTCACCGGCGCGTCGGGCGGGGTCGGGTCCGCTGCCATCCAACTGGCGAAGCGCCGTGGCGCCCACGTCATTGCACTCGCTGCGCCGGCCAAGCACGATGAGGTCAGAACGCTCGGCGCCGATGTCGTGCTGCCTCGCGACAGCGATCTCACAACGGTGCTCGGGCAGCGGAGCGTCGATGTGATCATCGATGTGGTCGGCGGGTCGACGTGGCCGCAACTGCTGGCGGTACTTCGTCGCGGTGGCCGCTATGCAACGAGCGGAGCGATCGGCGGCCACTGGGTCGAGCTGGATCTACGCACCCTGTATCTCAACGACCTCACGCTGTTCGGGTGCACAGTGCTCGACCCTGATGTCTTCACCAACCTCGTGAGCTACATCGAACGAAGCGAGATCCGCGCAGCGGTGGCAGCGGTCTTTCCGTTGCGCGAGATCGCGGCCGCGCAACGCCTCTTCCTCACCAAACAACACGTCGGAAAGATCGTCCTCACGATCGCCAACCGCTGAAGTTGACGCTCGGGCCCGACGGTGGCGCCGACCTCAGGGGGTACGCTTGCCACATGCCATGGGGTGACGACTCCGCCGACACCCGACTGCACGGCACCTCGATCGCCGACAGCGTGCTCGATCTCGTCGGCAACACACCGCTCGTGCGATTGAAGCGCACCAGCGAGATCCATGGCATCGAGTGCGTGCTGGCGATGAAGATGGAGACGACCAACCCGGGCGGCTCATCCAAGGACCGGCCGGCGATCGAGATGATCCTCGCCGCCGAACGCGACGGCTTGCTGAAGCCCGGCGGCACGATCGTCGAGCCGACCAGTGGCAACACCGGAGTCGGCCTGGCCATCGCCGCGGCACAGCGCGGCTACAAGTGCGTGTTCGTGATGACCGACAAGAACGGTCCCGAGAAGATTACGCTGCTGCGCGCCTACGGCGCCGAGGTCATCGTCTGCCCTGTCGCCGTGCCGCCCGAAGATCCGCAGAGCTACTACAAGGTCGCCGAACGCATCACCAACGAGCGCAATGCCTTCCGGCCCAACCAGTACGCCAACCCCAACAACCCGCTCGCTCACGAGAAGACCACGGGCCCGGAGCTCTGGCGGCAGACCGGCGGGCGGATCACCCACTTCGTCGCCGGCGCCGGAACATGCGGAACCATCACCGGCACGGCCCGCTACCTGAAGCAGCAGAACCCCAACATCAAAGTGGTCGCCGCCGACCCGGAGATGTCGGTGTTCTCCGGCGGCTCGGGCCGGCCGTATCTCGTGGAGGGCGTCGGCGAAGACTTCTTCCCCGCCGCGTGGGATGCATCGCTGTACGACGAGATCATCCCGATCAGCGACGAGGCGAGCTTCCTCACCGCCCGCCAGGTCAGCCGCGAGGAAGGCATCTTGATCGGCGGCTCCGGCGGGCTCGCCGTCGCCGCGGCCTTGCAGGTCGCCAAGCGTGCCGATCCCGACGACATCGTCGTGGTGCTCAACCCCGACTCTGGTCGCGGCTATCTCTCGCGGATCTTCGACGACTCGTGGATGGCCACCTTCGGGTTCCTCCGCGAGTGCGATCAGTGCATCGCCGCGGTGCTCGACACGCGCGGCGATACTCCATCGCTGCTGTACGTCAACCCGTCCGACACCGTGCGCCAGACCATCGAGATCATGCGCGCCAACGGTGTCAGCCAACTGCCGGTGTGCAAGAACACACCGCCGTTCGCCAACGCCGAAGTGTCGGGGTCGGTCGACGAGCTCGACCTGATGGAGTCGGTCTACCAAGATCCGTCGATCATGGACACGCCAGTCGAGAAGGTGATGAGCCCCAAGTTGCCGACGGTCGGGGTCGGGCAGAAGGTCGCCCTGGCGGTCGAGATGCTCGACAAGTCTCCGGCGCTGCTCGTGCTGTCGGGAGGGCGCCCGCTCAGCGTGCTGACTCGCACCGATCTGCTCACCTACTTCGAGGCGGTCGCCAATGGGTGAGTTCGAAGAGCAGTCGACGTGGGGGTTCGAGACTCGTGCGGTTCACACCGGCCAAGACCCCGACCCCGTCACGGGTGCCGTCGTCACCCCCATCAGCCTCAGCACGACCTTTGCCCAAGACGGTGTCGGTGGCCACAAGGGGTTCGAGTATTCACGCAGCGGAAACCCCACCCGTGCCGCGCTCGAAGCATGTGTCGCATCGCTCGAAGGGGCACACTACGGTCTCGCCTTCGCCAGCGGCTTGGCCGCCGAAGACAACGTGCTGCGCCTGCTCCGCTCGGGTGATCGAGTGCTGTTGGGCAACGACGCGTACGGCGGCACGTTCCGGTTGATCTCGAAGGTGCACACCTCGTTGGCATGGACCGCCGTCGACCTGATCGACACCAACAGACTCGTCGCCGACTGGCCCGACGACACCAAGTTGGTCTGGCTGGAAACGCCGACCAACCCGCTGCTGCGCTGTTTCGACATCGAGCAGATCGTCGACATTGCCCACGCACGCGGCGCGCTCGTGTGCGTCGACAACACGTTCGCCACGCCGTTCCTGCAGCAACCGCTGTCGTTCGGCGCCGACGTCGTCGTGCACTCCGCCACCAAGTACCTCGGTGGTCACAGCGACGTGGTCGGCGGGTTCCTGGCGCTCGACGACGACGAGTTGGCAGATCGATTGACGTTCACGCAGAACGCGGCCGGCGGTGTACCGGCACCGTTCGACTGCTATCTGGTGTTGCGCGGTGTGAAGACACTGGCCGTGCGCATGGAACGCCATTGCGCCAATGCCCGAGCGATCGTCGATCTGCTGGTCGGGCACCCAGCCGTCGAGCGGGTGCTGTACCCGCAACTCCCCGACCACCCGGGCCACGCCGCCGCGGCCAAGCAGATGCGCGACTTCGGCGGCATGGTCAGCTTCACCCTCAAGGGGGGAAGCGACGCTGCGCTGCGCGTCGCCGCGGCGACGACGCTGTTCACCCTGGCAGAGTCACTCGGTGCTGTGGAGAGCTTGATCGAGCACCCCGGTCGCATGACCCACGCGTCCGCCGCCGGGTCGCCGCTGGAGGTTCCCGACAACCTGCTACGCCTCTCGGTAGGCATCGAGTCCGCTGCCGACCTCGTCGCCGACCTCGAGCAAGCGCTCAGTTAGCGGCCCCGATCATTTCGGCCACGCGAGCGCCGCTGCGCAACGCGCCCTCCATGAACCCGCTGAACTCGTCGGTGTGCTCGCCGGCCAGCAGCAACCGGCCGTACGCAGCGCGCAGGAACGGAGCGGCGGCGGCAAGCTGGCCGGGGCCGAAGCAGCTGTACGCACCGAGGCTCATCGGATCGTTCGTCCAGTCGGTGTGCACCCGTTCGCCCGACAAGCCCCTGGCGCCGGGGAACAACCGGTCGATCTCGGCCACGATCCGATCCGGTGCCTCCGGAAGTGCAGCGAATGCCGCCCCATCGTGTGAGGAGAGCAGATTGGTCAAAACACCGCGATCGCCGCCCTGATCATCGGAGGTCTCCCACAGGTGACCCCAGGCTCGTTCGGTCAACACCGTGCCATTGCGGCCGTAGTCGTGCCAGATCCGGCGATCGAACTGCACGCTGATCTTGCCGCCGACCCCGTACCCCACGGCGCCGAGCTCCAGCGGCATCGCCGACCAGATGCGCAACAGCACCGGCAACGGCACGGCTGCGACGATCGTTGCCGCTTCGATCACTTCGCCAGGACGCAACGTGATCTCACCGCGATCAGCGTCGATCGACTGCACCGCACATGCCAGCCGAACGCGGTCGCCCAACCGTGCCGCGAGACCGGTCGCCAGTTGATCGTTGCCGCCGACGACGCGATGGCACTCGCGCCTGCCGGCGGCCTGCAGCCGGGTCATGCCACCGGCGAACCGGCGACTGACCTCTTCGGGGGGCAGCATGTACTCGGTACGGATCTGACGGCCGATCACCAGGCGGGCCAGCACCGACAGATCGAGCGCGTGCATGAGATCGGCGAGGGACTCCACGTCGGAGTCGGGACCATCAGGGACAGTGGCGACCGCGTGATCCCACCGGGCGATGTCGGGTTCCAGCGACGCGTGCATCGACATGGGCACTGCCCGCCCGCCGGCGTCGAGCAGTGTCGCCGCGGGATCGAGGTCGGCAGACCGTTCGCTCAAGGTCAGGCCGAGACGGCTGGCCAGCGCCAGCACCTCGGCGTGGTTCGAGTCGATGAACTCGGCGCCGCGTTCGGCGGACTGACCGTCGGAGAAGTGATGGCTGAAGACCCGGCCGCCGGCGCGCTGGCGAGCCTCGAGCACCACGACATCGGCGCCACGCGATACGAGCGCCTCAGCACAACGCAACCCGGCGAGCCCACCGCCGACGATCGCGACGTCGTT
Organism: Ilumatobacteraceae bacterium; assembly: GCA_025358075.1. Classification (GTDB taxonomy): domain Bacteria; phylum Actinomycetota; class Acidimicrobiia; order Acidimicrobiales; family Ilumatobacteraceae; genus JAENVT01. The sequence goes on along the minus strand of JANYKU010000020.1, from coordinate 52,961 downwards.
CACCTCAGAAGAGCGTGGGCTGGGTGGCGATGAGGCGCCGCGGCACGCCCGGCCACGGCACGTAGTGATCCATGAACACCCACGTGCGGCGGTGGATCGCCGATGGCCCATAGGCCTGCAGCGCCGCCTTGTGAACCGGGCACGGATATCCCTTGTTGGACTCGAAGCCCCACTGTGGATAGTGCTCGGCCTGCTCGCGCATGATTCGGTCGCGGGTGACCTTGGCGAGGATCGATGCCGCCGCGACCGGCAGGCAGGTGAGGTCGGCCTTGACCCGCATCTCGACATGGGCCACGTTGGTGCCGATGAAGTTCCACTTGCCGTCGACGACCGCGGCGTCGGGCGTGACACCCAATGCGGCCAGCGCTCGGCGGGCCGCCAAGCGTTGTGCTTCGGCCATTCCGAGCTCGTCGCACTCCTTCTGCGAGGCTCCGCCGACGGCCCAGGCATCGCACCACGAAGCAATGCGATCGAACAGGAACTCGCGATCCGCTTCGGTGAGCGCCTTCGAGTCGCGCACACCGTTGACACGACGATCCCGCGGCAGGATCGCGGCCCCGACCATGAGCGGACCGGCCCATGCGCCACGACCGACCTCGTCGATGCCGACGATGATGTCGTGACCGGCAGCCCACAACTCCTTCTCGATCGACCTGGTCGGTGCCCGCCCGGCCATCAGCGCAGCACGATTGCCGGGTCGCCGGCAGCGACTTCGCCGACCCGCCACCACATGTCGGACAGCGAGCTCGCCGCCGCAGGATCGACGGCTGCCAGCAATCCTCCGGATGTCTGCGGATCCATGCACAACGCCTCGCCGGCAGCGGTGGCCGACGAGTGCAAATGGCCGATCACGTAGTCGCGATTTCGCGGATCGCCACCGGTGCGCACGCCGCGTTCGGCGGCTTGGCGGGCGCCGGGATAAGTACATAGCGAGTCGGTCTCGATGACGACCTGAACGCCACCTCGCTCGGCCATCTCCCAGCCATGACCGGCCAGGCCGTAGCCGGTGACATCGGTGGCCGCATGGACAGCTCCGTCGAGCGACTGAAGCTCCTCCGAGGCGGCGCGGTTCAGCCGCCGCATGCCGGCGATGGCCGCAGCCTTGTCGTCGGCCGACCCGCCGGCCAACGCCAACCCGGTACCGAGCGGCTTGCTGAGCATCAGTACATCGCCTGGCCGCCCACCACCCTTGCGGAACACTCGCGCCGGATCGACAACGCCCTGCACGGCAAGGCCGAAGATCGGCTCGGGATTGCGGATCGTGTGACCACCGGCGATGGTGCCGCCGGCCTCGGCGACGACGACTGCGGCGGCGTCGAAGATCGCCACGATCGCCTCTCGTGGGAAGTGCTCGGGAAAGGCGGCGATGTTGACGGCGATGGCGACACGTCCACCCATCGCGAAGACGTCGCTACAGGCGTTGGCCGCAGCGATCGCCCCGAAGTCGCTGGGATGATCGACGAGCGGCGGGAAGAAGTCGGTGGTGCTGACGAGGGCGATTCCCGGGGCCATCTCGTAGATGGCCGCGTCGTCGAACGGAGCCAGACCGACCAGCAGCGACGGGTCGAGCCCGGCAGGCATTTCGCGGACCATGTCGGTCAACAACGCCGCGCCCCACTTGGCGGCACATCCACCGCACGACGTCCACTCGGTGAGGCGCAAGTCCGCGAAGGGATCGATGTCGAGGGCGGTCACGAGCCTCAGCCTACGGTGCCTGATCTACGGTGCGCATATGTACACCATCGGCCCATACCGGTTCACGGAGACCGATGCTCGGCGCACCGTGCACTTCGCCGACGTGGTCTTCGACCTCTACGCAGAGGGTCGCGACGCCTCGGTGATCGAACACCTCCGGCCCCGTCCCGCGAACGGTGACCTGGCTGCCGACCTGGCCGCCGTGTGGTCGGCGTGGATGTCAGCCGGGCCGGTGCTCCGCGATGCGGGTCAACTGCCGGGTCGCGCCGAGGGCATGGTCGTGCAACTCAGCGTGTCACCCGGCGGTTTGCCGAAGCTGCCGGTCGCGGCGGCCGAGGTCACCTGGAAAGGCGTGTACGGCGACCGCCAGGCAACTCGCAACCATCACGGCCGACCCTGGCAGGCGCTGTGCATCTGGAGCGCTGAGGTCATCGACGACTTCCGCCGCGCCGGTCACAACATCGCCCCGGGGCGCGCCGGCGAGAACATCACCATCAGCGCGCTGCCGTGGGCCGACGTGCGCGCCGGCGTCCGGCTGCGCATCGGCGAGGTGCTGTGCGAGGTCAGCAGCTACGCGCTGCCGTGCGCCAGCAACAAGCCGTGGTTCATCAACGGCGACTTTCGCGTGATGCATCACGATCGAGGCCCAGTCAGCCGCGTCTACGCGACGGTGCTCGAGCCCGGGCGCATCACCGTCGGCGACGACGCGATCCTCGAACCATCATTGCCATAAGGCCTCGCCCGAGAGCTGAGCCGTCGACCATCCCTCGTGGGTCAGGGGCATCGGTGGACCAGTGACCTCCCACAACACCGCCGGGCGTTCGCCGTGCCAGCGAATCGCGAAGGACAGGGTCGACGCCAACCCGATTCTCAACCCGTGGGCCTCGAAGTCAGTGCCGAGCCATGTCGATGGGAAGCCCGCGGGCATCACCTGCGCAGTGCGCTCGTCGGAGACCACCAATCGGCGTTCGACCCACCACGGGACGCGCCGGCTGTCACTCGGCAGCTCCTCCGCCACATCGTCGTTCGACACGTGAAGCGCCATGCGGCGGAGGTCCTCCACCGCCCGATCTTCACCGGCGGCATGGAGAACGCGTGCGGCAGCCTCGACCACACCCGCCGGGATCTGGGTGCCGGACCGCGCTAATCGCTCCAGCTCGGCGGCGACGCCTGGCACCCAGATCGCCGGCTGGTGGCCGAGGCGGACGAGTTCGGCGATGCCGAGGAGGACACTCACCGGGTCGTCGTCCTCGGCCGTCGGTCCGTTGAGGAGCAACTCGCAGCGCGCCGTCGTGACCGCGTCGACCATCGCCGCGTCGGGCAGGTGCAACCGGCTGGCTCGTTGCGTCTGGGCGAGCCAGCCGCGCGCCACTTGTTCTGCCGATGGGATCGGCTCGGGCAACGCCGGCCCCGCGGTTCCGCTGTGTGAACGGGCGACCACGACGCTGGACTGGTGCCCGATCGGGTAGATGACCGCGTCGGCCGGAAGGTCGATTCCTTGGGGCGGCATCGAGGTGGGCGGACGGCGCGACAGCAGTGGTGCACCCGTGAAGGCGACCGCGATGGGGAGGGTCGATTCGTTGGTCACCTCGATCACCGTGAGGCCCGCAGCGTCGGCGACCGAGTAAACGCGATGTACGGCGTCGCCGCCAGGGATGCGCACCCTCGTCTCGACGACGGGTGTGCCCTCGAGCATCGTCTGGCGCGTGGAGGTCTCATGCTGAGGGCGATGCCAGCGATCATCGGCGGCGACGAACCAGTCGATCGAGGGCGAGCCGTCCCATGGTTCGATGGCTCCCCATCCGGTGATCGTGGCGCGCCACTGCCCGCCGACGACACCGGTGCATGTCATGGTCAGTCGAGCTCGCTCTTACGGCTGCGTTGCATGAGCGCGCCGAGTGCGTCGGCCGCGGTGCGCCCGTGATGGCACACACCGACGACCTGCTCGGTGATCGGCATCTCCACACCGTGGCGACGGGCGAGGTCGAGCACGCTCGGGCAGCTCTTCACTCCTTCAGCAACCATGTTCGTCGACGCCAACGCTTCGTCGATCGACTTGCCCTGGCCGAGCTGCTTACCGACGGTGTTGTTGCGGCTCTGCGACGACGAGCAGGTGGCGATGAGATCCCCGATGCCGGCGAGCCCGGAAAACGTGATCGCGTGGCCGCCCATCGCCAGCCCGAGACGCGTCATCTCCGCCAGGCCGCGCGTGATCAGCGTGGCGCGCGTGTTGTCGCCGAAGCCCATGCCCTCAGCCATGCCACTGGCGATGGCGATCACGTTCTTGACCACCCCACCGACCTCGCAGCCGACGACGTCGGGATTGGTGTAGATCCGCAGGCTCGGCCGGCTGAAGATGCGTTGCAGTTCGGCGGCGATGACCTCGTCGTCGATCGCCACCACACTGGCCGCCGGCTGACCGCCGAGGATCTCCTTGGCCAGGTTCGGTCCGGTGAGCACGGCGACCGGATGACCGGGCATCTCGTCGCTGGTGACCTCGCTCATCCGCTTGCGCGAACTGCGCTCGAGCCCCTTCGTCAGCGTGACGATCGGAACCCATGGGCGCAGGTATTGGGCAGCTTTGGAAGCGACGTCGCGATACCCGTGCGACGGCACCGCCATCACCAAGACGTCGGCGTGGCTGACTGCCTCTTCCAGTGAGCTCGTCGCTCGCAGCTGCTCGGGCAGCACGAAGCTGGGCAGGTAGTCGCCGTTGACATGGGCATCGTTGATCTGCGCGGCCAACTCCGGACGTCGCGACCACAAGATGGTCGGGGTGTTCACGGCCGCCAATGCAGCGACCGTCGTGCCCCACGAACCTGCGCCGATGACGGCAACGTTGATCGGCATGAATGACAGCGTAGGTGCCTACGATGCGATGAGTGAATGCCGTCGTGCTCGTCCCGGTCAAGGCCTTCACCGATGCCAAAGCCCGGTTGGCGACGGTGCTCGGCAACACCGAACGAGAACGACTGGCCAGGTGGACGGCGGCCAGGGTGCTCGCCGCCGCAGGTGAGCTGCCCACCTACGTCGCATGCGACGACGAGCAGGTCGCTGCGTGGGCCGTTGAGCACGGAGCTGCAATCCTCTGGCACCCCGGCGTCGGTCTCAACGCCGCAGTGACCGATAGCGTCGCCGAGCTTCGCGACGCAGGCGTCACCGATGTGATCGTCGCCCATGGCGACCTGCCCCGCGCCCACTCGCTGGCCGCGCTGAGCGAGCCCGGCACCGTGACGCTCGTGCCCGATCGACATGGCGACGGAACGAACGTCATCGCTCTTCCAACCGACCTCGACTTTCGATTCGCCTACGGCCCAGGTTCGTTCCAACGGCACCTCGCCTCCGCCATCGCCTCGGGACACTCTGTGCGGGTGCGCCGCGATCCGTTGCTGGCCGCCGACATCGACACTCCCGCCGACCTCGCCCATCCGCTCGTACAGGAAGTGCTTCCCTCATGGCTGCAAATGAACCAGGCCAACCAGCGGTAGGGCGCAGCGCGTTCACCCACAACCTTGCCGTGCCGGCCGTCGCGCTGGCCATCGGCGCGCATCCCGACGACGTCGAATTCGGTGGCGGTGCGACGCTCGCCAAGTGGGCTGCGGCCGGCTGCGTCGTGCATCACCTGATCTGTACCGATGGCTCGAAAGGCACGTGGAACCCCGACGCCGACGTGGCCGCCCTTGTTGCCCAGCGTCAGCTCGAACAGGTCGAGGCGGCCCGACGGCTGAGCGGCGTCAACGCCGGTGTGGTGCGCTTCCTCGATCACGTCGATGGCGAGCTCGACAGCGACCTGAAGTCCCGCGGCGAGGTAGCGAGAGTGATCCGCGAGCTTCGTCCCGATGTCGTGTTCGGTCACGACCCGTGGAAGCGCTATCGCCTGCACCCTGACCATCGCCACGCCGGGCTGCTCGCCTGCGAAGGCATCGTCGCCGCACGCGACCCGCACTTCTATCGTGAGCAGCACTTGGCCGCGCACCGGCCGAGCGCACTGCTGCTGTGGGAGGCGGACGAGCCCGATCACGTCGAAGATGTCGGCGGAGACGGCGGACGATTCGTCGATTGCAAACTCGACGCACTCGAGGCGCACGCCAGCCAGTTCGAGAGCACTATGAAGGCCGTCGACGACGATCAGCTGGTGGCGTTCAGGCAGCGAGTCGGCGAACGGCTGGCCGGACTCGGGGAACCGTTCGGATATCAGGCCGCCGAAGTGTTCAAGTTGATCACCGATCTGTGAACTCTCCGGGTCGCCGGCCGACCCCGGGTGCACCGGCGAAGGTCTGGGCGATCGCAATCCATTCCGCTGCCGCTTCGCCCACAACGTTGAGTCGGGTATCGGCGAGGTGACGTCGTTGCGTGACGACGAGGCAGAAGTCGAGGGCTGGTCCCGAAACCGTGTTCTCCGCCGTCCCGCCGTCGGGCACTGACCATTCCCACAGTTCGCCGTCGGGGCCCGAGAGGCGCACGGCGACGTCGACTGCGGGAAGCGCCATGTTGTGGATGGCGTAGCTGAACGGCCGAGCCCGGACACCGAGGTGAGCCACGTGACGCAACCGTGCCGACGGTTGCCGGACGACGCCTAACGCGTCGGCGACATCTTGACCGTGCGCCCACGTCTCCATCAGCCGAGCAGTGATGAACGAGCGTGCCGCCATCGCCGGTCCGTACCACGGCACTCGCGTCGACGGTTCAAGGGTCGAGGCGACGTCGATCAGGCGACGACGATCGTCGCGCCACTGATGGAGGAGCTCACCCGGCTCGATCGAGCGACCCGGCTCGACGGACGCATCGGTTCCGCCGTTGGTCAGCAACCATTCGACGTCGGCAGTGAACGCATCGACATCCGTGAGCGCCATCACCGCTCGTTGATCGAAGAACCACAAGTGGCTGATCTGGTCACGAACCGCCCACCCGGGTGACGGCGTCTCGATGCGCCATTGCGAGTCGGCGAGACCCGACACCAGTGCGTCCAGATCGTCGTGCTCGGCGGCAAGGTCGGCGCAGATCGAACGCATCCGGAAATCATGCCCGCAAAACAGAAGAAGCGGAGGGCTTGATGCCCTCCGCTCTTCCCGCTCCGCGTGTCGACAGTTACGTCGACGATCACTTCTTCTTGGCTGCTGCCTTCTTCGCCGGAGCTTTCTTGGCTGCTGCCTTCTTCGCAGGAGCTGCTTTCTTGGCTGCTGCCTTCTTGGCCGGAGCCGCCTTCTTTGCTGCGGCCTTCTTGGCCGGAGCTGCTTTCTTGGCTGCTGCCTTCTTTGCTGCCACTGGTGGTTCCTTCTTTCTTGTTTCGGTTGTTACTTGTTGTTGAGGGCTGCTTTGAGCGTGCTGCTCGCCGTGAACTTCATTCGAGTCGATGCAGCGATGTTGACTGCAGCGCCGGTCTGAGGATTGCGGCCGGTGCGCGCCTGTGACTTGGAGGTGCTGAACGAGCCGAAGCCCGGCCAAGCGACCTTGTCGCCCGTCATCGCAGCCTTCGTAACGATCTCGAAGAATGCGCCAACGGTTCGCTCGGCATCGGCCTTGCTCACATCGGCGCTCTTCGCTACCGCATCGATCAGCTCAGCTTTGGTCATGTTGTTTTGATACCTCCGGGTATCGGGTTGTAGTAACGGAGCGTTACGAACATAAATCGTGCGTGTTTCGCACACCAATTACAAGCACCAATGTTGTTGCATTTGCAATCATCTGGAGAAGCGATCGATGTACCCTCACGACGAGATTGCCGGAGTCGATGGCTGCAAGGCGGGATGGATCGTCGCGACGTTCGGCGATGTCTTCGTCATCCCGAGTTTGAGCATCGATCAGTTCGACCGCGTTGGCATCGACATGCCGATCGGACTGACCGACGGGCCACCGCGCGCGTGCGACAGAGCGGCACGTCAGTACCTCGGCAGTTCACGCAGCTCGGTGTTTCCTGCACCACCGCGCGCCGCTCTGACCTGCACCGACTATCGCTCTGCGCTCGAAGCGGCGCGAAGCGCAACAGGTCGCGGAATCTCCAAGCAGACCTTCAACACCATGCGCAAGGTCGCAGAGGTCGACCAGCTGATCGATCCCGCGAACCAGGACGTACTCGTCGAAGTTCATCCGGAGTGCACGTTCAGGATGCTCAACGGCGATCGAAGCCTGCCGTCGAAGAAGACGGTCGACGGCCAGCTCCTCCGCCGACGACTGTTGGCCGATCATTTCAAGATCCCAACAATCGCGCCGCCCGGCGCGGCGCTCGATGACTTGTTCGACGCTTACGCCGCACTGTTGAGCATCAGCCGCTTCCAACGCAACGAGCACCGCTGCTTCGGAGACGGACAGCGCGACACCCGCGGCATCGAGATGCGCATCGTCTGTTGACGGATCAGCCTTCGTCGTTGGCGGCGTCGCCGACCAGGGCAGCGCGGAGCCGCGCGGCGTAGTCGTCGGCCTCGGCATCCGAGTCGTAACGAACCCGCGGCCAGAAGAACCCGCGAAGCCCGTCCTTGCGTCGCCTCGGCACGACGTGCACATGAAGATGGGCGACGCTCTGGCTGACGACGTTGTTCATCGCCACGAATGTTCCGTCGCAGCCAAATGCCGCCGGCATCGCCGCCGAGATTCGCTGCACCCGTTCGAAGAAGGGACCGACGAGATCATGATCGAGGTCGGCGAGCGTCACCACGTGCTGCCGTGGAACCACCAACACATGACCCTTGAACACCGGCGAACGGTCGAGCAAGGCGACGGCGATCTCGTCGCTCGTGACGGTGCGAACGGGCACTGCGCCGTTGACGACGTCGCAGAACAGGCACGGAGATTCGGACACGATTGCATTCTGCCTGCACTGCCGCTATCCACCATCGCCCGCGCCTGCTCGGCTACAACTGTTGCGTTGCGGAGTTCGCTTGCCATACCGAACAGTCGATTGGAGTTGCGTTGACCGATCTTGTCTCCACCCATCAACGTCATGTCGATTTTGAGGGGGGTGTGCGGACGAGAATCGTGCTCGACACCTCGGTGCTGGTCGCCGACCCAACGTGCATCGCTAGCTTCGTCGGTGCAGATGTCGTCATTCCGCTGACGGTCATCGAAGAGCTCGACGGCCTGAAGAGTCGCGTCGACGACGTCGGTCGGGCAGCGCGCACCGCGCTTCGCACCCTCGAGGAACTGCGCGTGAACGCGGGCGGGTCGCTGGCCGACGCCACGCCCGTCGGCGACGGCTCGTCGACGACCACCGTGAAGATCGAGATCAATGGTGTGCAGAAGCACCTGTTGATCGAGCACGGGCTCGACCCGTCGCTTCCTGACAATCGGATCATCGGTGCCGCGCTCGGGCAGCAGATGCACGGAGACACGTGCGTCGTCTCCAACGATGCGGCGCTTCGAATCAAAGCCGCCCACCTCGGCCTGCGCGCTGCGGAGCATCGACCGGTCGGGCGCAGCATGTCGACACGGCCGACCGGTTGGGGCACCTTCGACGCCGGCCACGAGGCGATCGACTGCCTGTACGCGGCCAGTGGAATCGCTGTCGAGTCGATTCCGGAGTGCGACCAACTGCACGAGAACGGTTTCGCGGTGCTGCGCGCCGGGTCGCAGTCCGCCCTGACCCGCCGGGTCGGCGATGACCTCGTGCTGCTGCCGCACAACGCCCCGGAACCGTGGGGCCTGCGCGCCCGATCGAAGGAGCAACGGTTTGCGCTGGAACTGCTGCTCGACCCCGACGTCAGCGTTGTCGCTCTCGATGGCCGCGCCGGCACGGGCAAGACGCTGCTGGCCATCGCTGCCGGCCTCGAACAGGTCGTCGAATCACGCCGCTACGAACGCCTGGCCGTGTACCGCCCGCTGATCGCGGTCGGGCGAGCCGATGTCGGGTTCCTGCCCGGAACGCTGGAGGAGAAGCTCGACCCGTGGATGTCGGCCATCTTCGACGCCATCGTCGCGCTCACCGATCAGCGCAGCAGCAACGACGCCAGCCGCCTCATCGACGAACTGATCGGTCGCAACCAGTTGTCGCTCGAATCGGTCACCTTCTTGCGTGGTCGTTCGCTGCATCGCCAGATCGTCGTCGTCGACGAGGCCCAGAACCTGGAGCCGACCACGTTGAAGACCGTGTTGACCCGAATCGGCGAAGGCACCAAAGTCATCTTCACGGGTGACACCAGCCAGATCGACGCGCCGTACATGGGCGAGTCCAACAACGCCCTGGCCGTGTTGATCCAGGCCTTCGGTGGCCAGCGTTGCTTCGGCCACATCACCCTGTCGTCGTGCGAGCGCAGCGCCGTCGCCAGCCTCGCCGCCGAACTGCTCTGATCGCGAACCACCCCGCGTCACACCCCCGGCGTATGGTTGGGCTCATGGATGCGGAGCTCGACGCCATGAGATTCGCCGTCGTCGATGTCGAGACCTCGGGGTTGTCGTTGCGCCGCCACCACGTGTTGCAGATCGGTCTGGTCGTGGTCGATGGCAACGGTCGGGTGCTCGATCGATGGTCCAGCCTGGTCGCCCCGCGGCGGCGCTGGTGGTTCCGCGTCGGCCCGGTCGGCATCCAAGGCATCCGCCGCCACATGGTGCTGGCCGCCCCGCCAGGTGATCAGGTGCTGCGGGAGTTGGCTGCTCGACTCGACGACGCCCATTTCGTCGCCCACAACGCTGCGTTCGACGCCGAGTTCCTGCGCAAGGCCGGCAAGACGCACGGTGTTGCGCTACCGATCGTCAACCCGTTGTGCACCCTCACCATGTCGCGCCGGCTCGACCCCGATCGCCGACTTTCTCATCGCCTCACCGACCTGTGCGCTCGCTACGACATCGAGCTCGTGCGGCCTCACGACGCGCTGGCCGACGCCGATGCCACCGCGGCGGTGCTCCCCCATCTCCTCAGGGCTCATGGCATCACCACCTCCGCTCAGCTGGCGGTTGCCTCGTAGCGCTCCAAGAGTTGCCGTGCCGCCTCGGCACCAAGGTCGTGCCACTCGGCCGGTTCGATCACCTCGGCGTATCGGCCAAGGCGTAGCAGCAGGGTTCGCAACCACTGTTCATTGGCCACCGCCATGCGCACGACCAGCGCGTCGCCGTCGTCGCGTTCCTCGCGCACGGGGTAACGCTCGGCCGCCCACCGGGCTTGCGGTGCGAGGCGCAGCACGACCGACGGCACGTCGCTGTCGGCAAACCATTGATCACCGGTCGGCGGAATGACTGTCGTCGAACTCGTAGAAGGCGGATCGATCTCACCGGTACGGGCCCACGCCTCGAAGCGGTCGATGCGGAACGTGCGCCGTTCGCCCGAGCGACTGTCGTCGGCGACCACGTACCAGTCGCCGCGGTCGAGGAAGATCGAGCGCGGCGTGATCTCGCGCTCGGTCGACTCGTCACGCCCCGCCGACCAGTAGCGCACGCTCAGCCGGGCGTTGTCGTTGACGGCTGCCGCCAGGTCGGCAGTTGCCGGCGGCTGGGGCACATCGACGACGACTCCATCATCGCCGAGTACGCCCGCCAGTTTGGCGAGTGCCCGTGCCAATGCCCCGTCGGGATCGGCACCTGGCAATTGCATCGCCGCCCTGCCGGACGACAGCAGCGCGAAGCCCTCGGGGGCGGTGAGCCGCAGCGGCTTGGTGAACAACCGCGGCAGACCGGCGAACACCACGCCTTCGTCGATGAACACGTCGATCATCTCGTCGATGAACGGCGGCAGGCCGCACAGTGCGGCGAGCTCGAGGTCGCCGATCAGCTCGGCTTCGGTGAGCTCGAAACGAGCAGCCATCTCGGCCACCGGAACCTCGCCACGCTCCATCAGCCACGGCAACATCACCAGCAGGCGACGCAACCGATCCTCGGACCGACGTGGACCGCGACGAGTCGTCACGATCGAGCCGCCATCGTTCGCAGCCAATCACGGAGGCTCTCGCGCAACTCGATCGGGGCAACGACCTCGGCGTGCAGGCCCCATCCGAACAACCACGAGCGAAACGCGTCGATGTTCGAGCACGGAACCGCCACTTCCACGCCGCCGTCGGCGAGGCGGCGCACGATCGACTCCTCACCCAACTCGCGAACGGCGAACGTCGCTCGCGCGCCGTCGATTCGCACGATTGCCGACTCGTCACCCTCCCCCAACTCTTTCGGGTCGGCCGGGAAGACGGTGCGTGGATCGAAGTTGTCGGGTCGCTCGAACTCGGCGCGACCATTCGACTTGATCGAACCCTCGATTCGATCGACTCGGTAGGTGCGAACTTCGTCGTGGCCGAGGTCGTGCCCGATCACGTACCAGAAGCCCTCACGCAACAGCAGCGCGTATGGCTGCAGCGTGCGGGGCGTCGCCCGATAGTCGAACTTGATCTTCGACCGTGCCGCGATCGCCTCGCCGAGCACGGGCAGCAGCGCGAGTTGCGGAAGGCTGGCGGTGATCGATGCGGAGCTGTCGGCGACTCCACCGAGCTTCAGCATCCCGAACTCCGCGTCGGTCGTGCGCGCCGCGGCGACCGCCACTTGTAGCGCCCTCCGTTCTGCATCGGTCAGTTCCAGGCCGCGCAACTCGTATCGGTCGCGATCGACGCGGTATGCCGTCTGCCCGGCCCGAGATCCACCCAGTACTTCGGTCTCGATCGGCACCCCAACCTCGCGCAGCAGACCCTTGTCTCGCTCGAACGCGCCACGCATGGCCGAATGCCCGGCGGGGTACTGGTCGCGCAACTGGTTGACGATCTCGTCGAGGGTGAGCGGCACCCGCGTCTCGAGCAGCAGCGCCAGCAGGTTCGTGGTGCGCTCCAGCTGATCAGCCATGCCCGGAGCGTAGGGACTTCGGGCCACGTCGGCATACCCTGAGCACATGTCGGTGCTCGATCAGCTCCCCGTGGTCGGTGAGAAACGAATGGCGGTCCGCGTGACCCCTGACGCGCGAAGGCAGATCGCCGCGGGGCACCCGTGGATCTTCAACGAGTCGATCAAGTCGATCAGCCATCGCGGCGTGGTCGGCGATCTGGCGGTCATCTTCGACAACGATCGCGACTTCGTCGCCGTCGGCCTGTGGGACCCCGGCTCGCCCATACGCATTCGAATACTCCATCACGGCAAGCCCGCCACGATCGACGCCGAGTTCTGGCGTCAACGAATTCGCGCCGCGCTCGAACACCGTGCGCCGATCGGCGACGACACCGACGGATACCGAATCCTCAACGGCGAGAACGACGGCTTCCCCGGACTCGTGCTCGACCGCTACGCGGACACCTTGGTGATCAAGCTGTACTCGTCAGTGTGGATCTCCCATCTGCGCTCATTGGTCGACGTGATCGGCCAGGAGTTGGCACCCACCGCGCTCGTGCTACGTCTGGCGCGGACGATGGCCGATCAGCGGCTTCACGGCCTCAGCGAGGGCATGGCCCTGATCGGCGAAGCACCGACCGAGCCCGTGATGTTCCGCGAGAACGGGCTGTGGTTCGAAGCCGACGTCATCAACGGTCAGAAGACCGGCTACTTCCTCGACCAGCGCGACAACCGAGCGTTGGTCGGGTCGATGTCAGCGGGCATGAGGGTGCTCGATGTCTTCGCCGCGAGCGGCGGGTTCGGCGTCTACGCCGCTGCCGGTGGGGCAACCAGGGTGACGAGTGTCGACCAAAGCGCTCCGGCGCTCGCTGCAGCGGATCGAAACTTCTCCCACAACGCCGCGCTGCCCAACGTGCGCCACTGCGAGCACGACTCGATCGTCGGCGACGCCTACGAGGTGATGGATCGGCTGATCCAACGCCGCAAGCACTACGACATCGTCGTCGTCGATCCCCCGTCCTTCGCCCAACGCAAGTCCAACATCGAACGGGCGCTGCACGCCTACGGCCAGCTCACGCAGCGAGCGGTGCAACTGACCCGGCCCGACGGGCTGCTCGTGCAGGCATCATGTTCCAGCAGGATCACCGAGGAGCAGTTCTTCGCAACGGTGCGCGGCTCGGCGCAGCGGGCCGACCACGATCTCGTCGAGGTACGGCGCACGGCGCACGCCATCGATCACCCGGTGACGTTCGCCCAGGGTTCGTACCTGAAGGCGCTCGTCGCCCGGGTGATCCCGCTCGACTAGTTGCGTCAGTGCACGCCACCAGGGATCGGCGCGTGCGGATGATGGTGGAAGAACGCCAGGCGGTGTTGGCCACTGAAGAACAGACCCCATCCGGCCAGGCCGAACATCAACAGGCCCGGGATCACGAAGAACCAGGTGAAGAGCCGGAAGTTCGGCAGGCTGTCGGCGCTGTTGTAGTTCCCGACGTTGGCCTGCATGGTCGATACGAGTGGCTCGTAGTGCTTCAGGCCTGCGGGCACCTGCTGGAAGATGGCGACGTTCTTCGACATCACGCCAAGCAAGCTGCCGAAGTCGGCCGACATCTGTGGCAGGCTCGCCAACATCTGCGACATCGCCGGATAGTTGGTGGCGAGGAACTGTTGAACCTGCTCAGGCGACATGTTCAATGCCTGAGCGAGCCCCGGTACGAGCTTCGCCGAGTCGGTCTGCATTCCCTTGATGCCGGCAAGGTAGGTATTGAACTTCGTGACGTTCTCCTGACTCATCGCCGGCACAACCGCGCCGAGCGGCACGAAAACGTCGTTGTAGTACGCCGCGGTTTTGTCGACGTTGGCCTGCTGCATCAACGGGTGGAAGTTGTCGAGCATGGCCTGGCCGTGGTCTGCCTTCGAGGGGAAGCCGAGCGCAAACGGCGCGGCGATCATGAGCACTCCGAGAACACCGATAATCCACAGGACCCTTCGCATGGCGGTCCAACCTCCTCATGTGGCCGCGATGCGGCCTCGACCTCATCGTCTCCCGTACTCCCGGCCGACCAAGGGTCGGACGCAGCCTTTTCAGAAGGACCTTGGACCGGTTCCGCGCACCGAACTGTCATCGCGGTGTGATCAGCGACACCTGGGTGCGCTCTGTCGGCTCCACGCTCTGTCGGTAGGGTCGTCGCCGTGACGATCAACGCCTCGCTCGACACGGTGCTGCAGGCGCTGCGCACCTCGGCAGAACGACTACAAGGCCTCGTCGCCCCGCTCCCGCCGAGCCAGTTCGAGGACCGCGCCTACCCCACGGAGTGGACCGTTGCCGACGTGCTCTCCCACCTCGGCTCCGCCGCGGTGATCACGCGGCGGCGGATCGACGACGACCTCGCCGGTCGGCCGATGCCAGATGAGTTTCCGAAATCGGTGTGGGACGAGTGGAATGCCAAGTCGCCGACGGCGAAGGTGCACGACGGACTTGCCGCCGGCCAGGCGCTCGTCGAGCGAATTGAAGCGACGAATGACGACGAGCGCTCGCGGTTCCGCGTGCCCTTCGGGCCGGTGGAGGTCGACCTCACCGCGCTCGTTGGGCTCAGGCTCAACGAGCACGCAATGCACACGTGGGACATCGAGGTTGTCGGCGACCCGGCCGCAACCCTGCCGGCCGATGCTGCCGAAATCATCGTCGACAACCTCGAGCTGATCGGCCGCTTCACCGCCAAGCCGACTGGCGGCGATCGCACCATCAACGTGCACACCTCTGCCCCGAGTCGGCGGTTCGACATCGTCCTCACCCCCGACACCGCCACCTTCGGCCCGGGCAACGCCGGTCAGTCACCCGACATCGAGATGTCTGCCGAAGCGTTCTCGCGACTCGTCTACGGACGACTCGACGCGCAGCACACCCCCGCCTTCGACGGCGACGTCGGCGCGCTCGATGAGCTACGCCGCGTGTTTCCCGGGCCCTGACCACGACGAAGCAGGAGACGAGCCATGCTTGCACTCAAGATCATCATCGGCAGAACCCGTGACGGTCGAGCAGCCGACCTTGTCACGCCGTGGGTCATCGACCGGGCAGAACGGCATGGCTCGTTCGAGGTCGATGTGCTCGATCTTCGCGATTGGCCGCTGCCGATGTTCGCCGAGACGATGCATACGGTTGGCAACTTCGCCGATCCCACGTACTCCGACCCGATCGTGCGCACGTGGAACCAGCGGATCAAGGAGGGCGAGGCCTTCCTGTTCGTGACACCGGAGTACAACCACAGCGTGCCCGGGGTTCTGAAGAACGCCATCGACAACGTGTTCGTCAGCTTCGCGTTCCGCAACAAGCCGGCGGCGTTCGTCGGCTACAGCGGCGGCGTTGCCGGCGGGGTCCGTGCCATCGAGCACCTCGCCCAGATCGCCGTCGAAGCGGAGGTGGTGCCCCTGCGCAACACCGTGCTCGTGTCGAAAGTCCAGACGTTCTTCAACGAGAACACGCCACGCGATCCGCTGTCCGACGTCAGCCTCGGCATCGTCCTCGACGATCTCACGTGGTGGGGCAACGCCCTCCAACAAGCCCGCGCCGCGGGCGAACTCAGGCCGGGCTCGGCGCGCCTGCGCGCCGCGATGGCGGCACAGACCTAGAGGAGCGCCTGGAACAGGGTGATCTGGAGATCGGCAGGTGCGTCGAGCCTCTCGGCACCCGAATCTCGGTCCTCTGGACCTGCTTCACGAGATCTACCACCTGCCGGTCGTGGTCGACGACTCACATTGAGCCCTCACGGGCGGAACGTGGCGACGTAGTCGACGATCTCGTTGATCTGGTCGGCAGTCAGCTTCGTGCCGAACGACGGCATCTTGTTGCGACCTTGGGCAACGACCGTTCGGGCGTAGTCGCCGTCGAGAATGGCGGCCGATCCGACGATCTTCGGGAACGCGCCGAGGCCCTTTCCCGCGGGCCCGTGGCACGTGCTGCAGTTGATGTCGTACAGCCGGCCGCCCGGTGTCTGGATCTGCGCAACAGGTTGTGGACGACACGCCACGATCAACGAAGCTGCAACGAGCGTCGAGACCCCGACATGCAACCAGTGGCGAGTCGACATCTGCTGGACTATGTCGGCCGGTGGGCGCGCTGCGCTCGGTACCACTCGATCAGCGCGGTGGTCGAGGAATCGTGGTGCGGCGGCTCGGCGCTGGTGAGCTCGGGGGTGATCCGGTTGGCCAACGCCTTGCCGAGCTCGACGCCCCATTGATCGAAGCTGTTCACCTGCCACACACAGCCTTGTACGAACACGATGTGCTCGTAGAGCGCGATCAGCTGACCGAGGATGTTCGGAGTCAGCCGTTGGGCAAGGATCGTGGTGCTCGGTCGGTTGCCGGGGAACACTCGGTGCGGTTGTTGGTGGTCGGGAATGCCCTCGGCGATCACCTCGTCGAGCGTCTTACCGAATGCCAGCGCCTCGCCCTGAGCGAACAGGTTGGCCATCAACAGATCGTGCTGTTCGAGCAGCGGATGGTTCGGTTGGGCGAACCCGATGAAGTCGATCGGCACAAGTCTCGTGCCCTGATGCAGCAGTTGATAGAAGGCGTGTTGGCCATTCGTGCCCGGCTCGCCCCACACGATCGGGCCGGTCGTCGTGGAGACCGATTGACCATCGAGACGAACGCTCTTGCCGTTCGACTCCATGTCGAGCTGCTGGAGGTATGCGGGGAAGCGGCGGAGCTCCTGTGCGTACGGCAGCACTGCCTTCGTCTCTGCGCCCAACACGTTGGCGTACCAGATGCCGATCATCGCCATCATCACCGGAACGTTGAGGTGCAATGGAGTGGTCCGGAAGTGCTCATCGATGGTGTGGAAGCCATCGAGGAACTGGCGGAATCGGGCCGGACCGATCGACAGCGCCAGCGAGAGCCCGATCGCCGAATCGACCGAATAACGCCCACCGACCCAATCCCAGAAGGCGAACATGTTCTCGGTGTCGATGCCGAACGCAGCGACCTCTTCGGCGTTGGTGCTGACCGCGACGAAGTGCTTGCTCACGGCCGCTTCGCCGAGCGTGGCGGTGAGCCATTGGCGAGCCTGACGCGCATTGGTCAAGGTCTCGATGGTGGTGAAGGTCTTCGAGCTGACGATGAACAACGTCGTCGCCGGGTCGAGATCGGCAAGGTTGCCGGTGATGTCGGCACCGTCGACGTTGCTGACGTATCGGCACCGCAAGTTGTGATCGCCGAACGATTCGGTCGCTAGATAGGCCATTGCCGGGCCGAGGTCGCTACCACCGATCCCGATGTTGACAACCGTCTTGATCGTCTCGCCGGTCGCCCCGCGCCACGCCCCGCTGCGAACCCGGTCGGCAAACGTGGTGATCCGACCGAGCATGGCATGCACGTCGGGCACGACGTTGTGCCCATCGACCATCACGACGGCATCACGAGGCGCGCGCAAGGCGGTGTGCAACACCGCGCGTCGCTCGGTGATGTTGATCGCCTCGCCAGCGAACATCGCCGCCCGTCGGGCCTCGACGCCCGCGCCGGCGGCAACGGCCAGCAGCTTGCGCACGACCTCATCGTCGATCAGATGCTTCGAGTAGTCGACCAACAGATCGCCGGCTTGCAACCTGTACCGCACGGAACGTTGGGGATCGTTGGCGAACAACTCGCGCAGGTGTGCCGGCCGAGCGGTCGACTGGAGAGCGGACCAGGCCGGTGTCGTCGTGATGTCCATTGTTGCCAGACGCTAGCGAGATCGACGAGTGCCGGATGCGGGCGGAACGGGATGACCGGACGGCAACCGCGCCGCGGCATCGGCATCGAGCATCACGATCGTGTTGGTGCGACTGACCCGATCGACGGGCAAGTCGTGGTTGTGCAACAGCCATCCTTCGATGACGGGTGCTTTCGCCGCGCCCGTTGCCAACACCAGCCGGTGGCGAGCACCGTTGACGACCGGCACGGTCAGCGTCATCCGCACTCTTCCCTTGTACTCACCGGAGATGGCCACGGTTCGGCGGTCATCGATCACCGGATCACCCGGAGGCCACGATGCAGTGTGGCCGTCGTCGCCCACACCGAGATGGACAACGTCGAGACGATCGGGAAGCAGTGCCGCGTAGCGCCGCCGCGCAGCGCCGAGGTCGGCGGACGTGACCGACATCAACTTGATCGATGGCCGATGCGGTCGCAGCACATCGAGCAGGGATGCATTGCGGTCGGGGTCGCCGTCGGGAGCAACTCGTTCATCGACCTGGAACACCGTCGTCGCTTCCCAAGGCACAGCGAGACCGGCAAGCGCGGCGAGCATCAGTGCCGGTGTCGAACCGCCGCTGAAGGCAACCGACGCGGCGCCGCGACGCCGCACCGCGAGTCGGAGTTGTCGGGCGATCCACGCGGCGGCCTCATCGGCGGCGGTCTGCGGATCGGGAGTGACGACGATGTCCATGAGCCTTCCGTGGCGCCGGGTCGGCAGCGAGCGCGCCGACCCGTACTCTACGAAGTGAACTTTGGCCAGCGCTCGCGAGCGTCCGTAGCATCGCCTCGGTGAGCACCGACGCGCCGCAGCAGAGACAGGGCGTGATCGCCGGCGTCGCTGCATATCTGGTGTGGGGAGCGTTGACGCTCTACTGGCGCCATCTGCACTCCTTCGATGCGATCGAACTGATCGGATGGCGGGTGATCTGCTCGGCGGTGCTGATGTCGGCACTGCTATCGATCACCCATCGCTGGCGGCACCTTCTCCCAGTGCTGCGCGATCGACGCCTGCTCGGATCCGTCGTGCTGACCGCCCTGTTCCTTTCGGCCAACTGGACGACGTACGTCTGGGCGGTCGTCCACGACCACGTCATCGAGACCGCGCTCGGCTACTTCCTCTCCCCGCTCGGCACGATGGCGATCGGTGTGGTCGTGCTCCACGAGAAGCTCAACCGAGTCCAGCAGTTCGTCTTCGTGCTGGCCGTCATCGCCGTCGGCGTGCTGACGTTCAGCTACGGGCGCGTTCCTTGGCTGGCCTTGGTGATCGCCACGACCTGGGTCGCTTACGGCTACCTCAAGAAGCACGTCCCGCTGACGCCCGTCGAGAGCATGGCGGCCGAGAGCTTCATCGTGCTCGTGCCGGCAATCCTCGTGGTCGTCACCTTCGCCGGCCGGTCGAACAGCATCCCCAACACGGCGTCCACCGCCCAGCTGGTGCTGGTGCTGTGCAGCGGCATGGCAACCATCGTTCCGCTGACGTTGTTCGCCTTCGCTGCCCAACGAGTGCCCCTCACCGTGATCGGCCCACTCAACTACATCAATCCGACGATCAACTTCTGCCTCGGCTGGCTCGTGTTCCACGAGTCATTGCCGCCGTCGCGCGTCGTCGGATTCGCCCTAGTCTGGGTTGGGCTGGCAATCGCCACCATCGACGCGGCGCGGCGGTCGCGCCTCAGAACGACAGTTGTCGAACCGGTTCCTGCCTAGAAACAGGCACACTGGCGCCGACGGAAGGGACATCATGAAACGCATCGCTACAGGAATTCTCGCTTCGATCGCCCTTGTGGGGCTGTTGGCGGCCTGCTCGAGCGACCCGAAGTCGTCGTCCAGCACCGGCCCGGCCAACGCCACCTTGCCCGGCGGGGGCACGGTGCCAGGCGGGGGCACGTTGCCAGCCGGGGGCACGTTGCCCAACTTCACGCTGCCGCCCGGTGTTTCGCTGCCGACCGGGGTCATCACCCTTCCACCGGGACTCACCCTGCCGACGCTTCCACCGGGCTTCACGATCCCCCCTGGCGGCACGTTCCCGAGCAACATCACGATCCCGACTCAGGTCGTCGACGTGATGATGGCTCAGCTCCTGGCGGCCGGAATGAAGGTCGACCGAGCATGCCTCGAGGCGCTCCTCAAGGACAACGACTTCCGGGCCGTTGTCATGTCGGGCAGTACGCCGAGCGGCGACATGATCCAGAACCTGATCAAGTGCCTCAGGGCGTAACCGGGTAGGTCATTTTTCGAAGTCGGTGATCGGATCGCCGATCTCGGTGAAGGTCTGCGAGGCGACGCTCCACTGCAGGACTTGCAACGTTTGAAACGCGAACGGATCGGTACTGCCGTTCATCTTGTACTGCACCTTCGGGCGGGCCAGCGACGGTGTGTAGGTCAAGTTACGGGCGGCCTCGATGATGGTCTTGCGGCTCAACGTCCCGGTCTTCAACGCCGCGTTCAGGATCGCCACGGTCGACTCGCCAACGCTCCAGCCGGCTTCGGTCACCCCGGGGTCGCCGGCCAGACCGGCAGCAGCGTAGGCGTCGAGGAACGTCTTCACCGCCGGCACCGTGGCGTTCTTCGGGTCGTTGGAATCGAGGAGGTTGTTGGAGGTGTAGACGCCGTCAGCTGCCGGACCGGCCAGACCGAAGAACAGCTTCGATGCGCAGGTGTTGGTGATGAACACCGGCGGGTTCCAGCCGGGGGTCTGCGCCTTGGCGTTGGCCAGTTCGTTGAGGAAGACCGGGCACTGCAGGCCGAGCGGGATGGCCACGATCGCGTCGGGCTGCTTGCTGGCGATGCTGCTGACTTGCGTCGTAGGTGGATTGTTGTCGCCTGCCTCGACGGTCTGCTCGTCGACGATCTGGAATCCGAACTCGGTGGCCTTCTTCTTGAACTCGTCGATGTAGGCCTTGCCGAACTCGTTGTTGATGGAGAACAGGGCGACCTTGGCGCCGGGCTTGAGCTCTTTGATCTTGGTCGCATAGATCGAGGCCTCGACGTCGTAGGGCACCAGTGCACCGGTGGTCCATGGGTAGTTGGCGACGTCACCCCACGACGGCGAGCCGGTGAGCGCGAGCAGCTGCGGTATGCATTCCTGGTTGAGCGTGTCGCGCACCGCGAGGTTGTTGGGCGTGCCGATGATGCCCGAGAACATGTCGACGCCACTGTCGATCAGACTCGAGACCACGCCCGGCGTCTGCGTGCTGTCGTACTGATCGTCACGAATGTCGGCGCTCAGCGTGTACCCGGGCAGCAGGCCCTTCTCACTCGCGTAGTTGAGGTACAGCTGGAAGCCGTCCTTGACCGGACCGAACGCCGCAGCCGGGCTGCCCGACAGCGGCATCGCCGCGCCGATCTTGACGGTGCCGGTGATCGCCTTCTCGGCTCGTGCCGAATCGGCGCACTTCGACGTGTCGACGGTCCAGCCGGCCGGCGCCGGTGTGGTCGCCGGGGTCGTCGCGCCGGTTGTAGCGCCGGGTGCGGCCGTCGTGGCAGCGGATGGTGCAGAGGTCTGACTGGCGGGGCTGCTACCGCTGGTTGCAGCTGGGGCCGGGCTCGTCGTGCTGGCGGACTTGGTGCCACCGCCGCCGCAGGCCGCCAGCACCAACACGGTCGTGATTCCAAAGGCACAGAGATTTCGTCGACTGCTCATGACGTTGATTCCCCCAAGTTGTTTGGCAAGTTGTTTGGCAAGTTGTTTGGCTCGTTGGCTGGCTCGTGGGTCGGCCCCCGGATCGGCTCCGGCACGACCGTGGCGATGTTACGCCCGATCCTGCGGCACAGGCCAACGATCCCTTGCGGGGCGATGAACACGAAGCCGATGACCAGGACACCGAGCAGGAAGCTGGCGATCGGGCCATCGCCGAACTTGCCGGGCAGCCAGTTCCAGTGTGGAGCGTGGCGCTTCAAGTAATCGTCGGCGAAGAAGTAGGCGAACGCTCCGACGATCGGACCGGTCAACGTGGCCGCGCCACCCAGGATCAGCGCCAGGATGTACTTGATCGAGGTGAGGATGGTGAACGAGTTCTCGTCGACCGTGCCGATCTCGGCGGCGATGAGCCAGCCCGACACCCCGGCCATCGCTGCCGAGACGCCGAAGGTCAACACCTTGGTGCGAGCGAGGTTCACCCCCATCACCGCCGCGGCGGTCTCGTTGTCGCGCACGGCCACCAGCGAGCGTCCGACTCGGCTCGTACGCAGGTTGCGCACCACGACGTAACACAGCACCATCAGCGCCAGCGCGACCCAGAACAAATAGAGCGCCCGGTCCTGTCGGGTGTTCTTCAGACCGGTCCACGAGGGCGGGCGGACGAGGAACTTGGTGAGCGCCGATTCTCCGGTCACCGCAGTGACCTTGCGCTCGATGAACTGACGCGCCACGGTCGGCCACACGTAAGCGATCGCCAGGGTGACCAGTGCGAGGTACGGGCCCTTCAAACGCAGCGCCGGCAGGCCGATCACCACCCCGACCAGGAAGCACAGCACACACGCTTCGACCAGCGAGACGAACGCGATGTTGTCCCAGAACCGGATCGAGTAGCCGAGGAAGAACGCCGAGATGCCGGCGAACGTCGAATGGCCGATCGAGATCTGACCGTTGAAACCGAACAGCAGGTTGAGCGACAACGCGGCGATCGCCAGTGCCATCGCCTCGGTGTACTTACCAAGGCTCGACGGCACCGCACCGCTGACCATGCGCCACACCAGCACGACCAAGACGGCGGCGACGATGGCGCGGAGGATCCAATGCAGCGAACCGCCGTATCGAATCTGCCTGGCGCGGAGCGTCGACGTCACGGTCAGACCCGCTCCACCCTCGATGACCCGAACAAGCCGGATGGACGCACCAGCAGCACGATGAGGATGATCAGAAAGGCGACGACGGTCTTGGTCTTGATGCCGATCCAATCGCTGGCCGGCCAGTCGTGCGGGTAGTTGCCGACGAGGCTCTCGATCACACCCAGGCTGAGCCCGCCGATGACGGCACCGCCAGGGCTGTCGAGGCCACCAAGCGTTGCCGCCGCTGCCGACAACAGGAACACCGAGAACATCGATCCGATGCTGACGTTGGTGTCGATGCCGGCCTTCAGGGCGCCGCCGATCGCGCCAATGACTGCGGCAAGCGCCCACGAGAACATCAGGATCCTGTTCGTCGGCACGCCGACCAACTTCGCGGACGTCGCATCGTTGGCAACGGTGCGCATCGCCAGCCCGATCTTGGTCTTCTGGAACAGCACGAAGAGCAAGGCGGTGGTCACCAGCACGACCGCGAGCACACCGATCCGCTCGATCCTCCACGCAGCTCCGAAGATCGACACGAAGTCCTTCGGCTTGTTCGGGAAGAGCGACGGGAACGGCAGGCCCTGTCCCGACTTCGGGAACAGCAATCCGCTCAGCGAGTTCAGTCCCTGGAACAACCCGATGGCGACGACAACTGGAGCGAATGCAGATCGTCGGCCGGCGGGGCGCATCAGCCCGACATCGATCAACGCACCGCCGACGAACGCCAGCGCGGCGGAGATGGCGATGGCCAGCAACAGCGGTACGCCTTTGTCGTGAAGCCACCACGTGACCAGGGTGGAGAACAACGCCATCTCGCCCTGGGCGAAGTTGATGTGGCCGGTGCCTCGATAGATCACGACGAGGCCGAGGGCGATCAGCGCGTAGATCGAGCCGATCGACAATCCATCGAGGATGTACTGCAGCAGTTCTTTCACTGGTCATGCCCCCAAGTAGGCGCGGCGGACCGCATCATCGGAGGCGATTGCCGCCGGTGACCCGGCGGCGATGATCAGGCCCGTTTCCAACAGGCACACGTGGTGGGCGATGTCGAGGGCCAGGTTGGCGTTCTGTTCGACCAACAGCACTGTCAGCCCGTGCTGCTCGTTGAGGCGTTGGATGGTCTGGAACAGGGCCTTGGTGATCAATGGGGCGAGGCCGAGGCTGGGCTCGTCGCACAGCAACAACTTCGGACGGCTCATCAATGCCCTGGCGATCGCCAGCATCTGCTGCTCGCCGCCCGACAACGTGCCGGCCTTTTGTGAACGGCGGTCCTTCAGGCGCGGGAACGTCTCGTACCACAGGGCAAGGTCGCTGACGACTTCGTGATCGTGGCGCACGTACGCGCCGGCGCGCATGTTGTCGTCGACGGTGAGGTCGGTGAACGTGCCTCGGCCCTGCGGAACCTGGGCGACGCCGAGGCTGACGATGCGCTCGGGTGCGGTCTTGATGATGCTCTGCCCATTGAAGTCGACGACACCGGTGCGTGGGATCATGCCGGAGATGGCCCGCAGCATCGTGGTCTTGCCCGCGCCATTGGCGCCGAGGATCACGGCCACCTGACCCTCCTGCACGTCGAGATCGACGCCGTGCAGCACCTCGATCGGCCCGTAGCCGGCCGACAAACCGCGAACCGTGAGCAGCGCGCTCACACATCGCTCCCGAGGTAGGCGGCGATCACGTGCGGATCGTTCTGCACCTCTGCCGGCAGGCCCTCGGCGATCGTTCGGCCGAACTCCATGGCCACGACCTTGTCGCTGATGCCCATGACCATCGCCATGTGGTGCTCGACGAGCAACACGGTGAGGCCGAACTCGCTACGGATCGACTTGATCAGTTGCCCGAGCTCGTCGACCTCGCCGTGAGTCAGCCCGCTGGCCGGCTCGTCCATGACGAGCAGGTCCGGCTTGGAGGCCAGGGCGCGCGCCAGCTCGAGCCGTTTGAGGGTGCCGAACGGCAGCCCGGCGGCAGGTCGGTGGGCGAGATCGGCGAGATCGAGGCGGGCGAGGAGCGCCCCGGCCTCGCCGCGGATCCGTCGCTCTTCGCGGCGCGTTTTCAGCCGAAGCGTCGAGCGCACAAACCCCGCTGAACCCTGGCAATGGGCGCCGACCATCACGTTCTCGAGCAACGTCATCGTCGGAAACAGGGCAAGGTTCTGGAACGTGCGAGCAACGCCGTGGCCGGCGATTGCGTGGGCGGGAACCGCGAGAAGATCTTCGCCCTTGAACAGCACGCGGCCCTCGAACGGTTGATAGATCCGGCTGACGACGTTGAACAACGTGGTCTTTCCCGCCCCGTTCGGGCCGATGAGGCCGCAGATCTGGCCCGCTTCGATCGTGAAGCTGAGACCGTCGAGGGCGACGATCCCCCCGAATCGCACCGACACGTTCTGGACATCAAGAAGACTCACGCGTCACGGCCCCCTGGCCACTGGTTGGCCGACACACGGTAGTACGTCCACTGGCGAAGCATCGACGAGCACGCGACGCGCCGAACATACGCCCACCTGCCAAGCTGAGCCCATGGACCAACTCGAGGAGACGGCGGACCCCGACGTCACGGAGAAGCTTCCATGGTGGCGGAGCAAGCTCAACCTTGCCGTCTTGGCCGTGGCGATCGCCGTACTGAGCGGCGGCCTCGGCTGGTTGATCGGCAACAACCGGGCGATACCCGATCCGAACACCACCGACCTCGGCTTCCTGCAAGACATGCGCGCTCACCACGAGCAGGCCGTGTACCTGGGGCTGTACTACCTGTCCGACACGGGCACCAAACCCGACCTGCGCGACATCGCTCGCGAGATCGTCTTCGGTCAGGGCATCGAGATCGGGCGAATGATCGAGATGCTGCGCGCGTTCGGCGCCAACTTGACGAACGAGAGCGATACGGCGATGAGGTGGATGAACGAACCGACTCCCATCGACCGCATGCCGGGTCTCGCTTCCGATGCCGACATCAACAAGCTTCTCGCCAGCAAAGGAACCGACGCCGACAAGCTGTTCGTGGCACTGATGGTCGCTCATCATCAGGGCGGCATCCACATGGCCCAGTACGCGGTGGCTCACGCCAACGTGCCCGAGGTCAGGCGATTTGCCAGCTCCATGGTCACTGGTCAAACCGACGAGATCTCCGAGATGCGCGCCCTGGTCGCCGGAACGTGACGATGGCAGCGCGCCAGACGGGCTTTTCGCACGCGCCGTGCATAAGCTCCACCCGTATGCGTGCATTGCCTGCATCCGCCCTGGCAATCAGCCTCCTGATGGTCACTGCATGCGGGGTGAAGCAAACGGGTGTCGAGGCCACCAGGTCGCGCCAGAACGACAGCGGCCAGCTGATCCCACCCGACACGAACAGCCCCACCGACACGGGCAACCCCAGCAACACGAACGGCACGACGGTCGCGACCGTCACGACCACGCCCGACACGACTCCGATCCCCGTGCAGCAGGGCGTCATCAACTTCGGTGCCAACCACAAGGACAACGGCTACGACGGGTACCTGACGGCAGCGTTCAGCGACATCGAGGCGTTCTGGAAGGCGCAGTTCCCGACCGTGTACGGCAAGGACTTCACGCCGCTGTCCGGTGGCATCTTCGCGGCGTATCCCGAACGCACCGAGCCGATACCCGGCTGCGGTACACCGCAGACCCTGTATGCCGACGTGCAGGGCAACGCCTTCTATTGCTCCCAGGGCGACTTCATGGCCTACGACGACGCCGAGTTGCTACCGCAGCTCGTCAGCGATCTCGGTCAGTCGGCGGTGGCCGTGGTCCTTGCCCACGAGTTCGGTCACGCCGTCCAGCAACGCGCCGGCGAGTTCAACCAGCCGACGATTCTCAAGGAGCAGCAGGCCGACTGCTTCGCCGGGGCCTGGTCGGCACACGTCGCTCGCGGCGAGAGTGACGTGATCAAGTTCTCCGACTCCGACGTGCGCGGTGGGCTGATCGCCATGATCCAGGTTCGCGACCCGGTGCAACTCGGCGGACAGGTCGACGCCAACTCGCACGGCACCGGCTTCGATCGAGTCGGTGCCTATGAGGACGGCTTTCTGGGCGGCCCGGCGCGTTGCAAGACCTTCTTCACCGAGGGTCGCGAGAAGAAGCTGATCAACATCCCATTCGATCCGCAGGATCCCAGTGGCAACCTCCCGCTGATCGACCCGAATCCCAATCCCACGACCGGCGCTGCCGATGTCGTGACGCTGATCCCTGCCAGCCTCACCAGGTTCTGGACCGAACAGCTGGCCAGCGCCAACCTCACCCTCACGGCCCCCAAGCTGACCTTGTTCACGGCAGGAACCGACACGCCGAGCTGCGACGGCGTCGACAGCTCGGCGTTCGTGAAGAACGTGCGTTACTGCCCGGCGAGCAACACGATCTTCGTCGATCAACAACAGGCCGAAGATTGGATCGCCAACCCGCTGCTCGGTGACATGTCCATCGGCTATCTGATCTCCGACGGGTTCAGCGAGAACGTGCAGGGGTTGCTCGGAAGCAAGTTGGCGGGCGAGCCACGCGTCTTGCTCGACGATTGCCTCACCGGGGCCTGGGCCAAAGACATCGTGCCGCCGGTGCCGACGGATCGCAAAGATCAGACCGTGTTGTCGGCAGGCGACCTCGACGAGGCGATCGTCACGGCGATTCAGCACAGTGACCCCACCGCCGACACCAACATCAACGGGAGTGCCTTCGAAAAGGTCGACGCCTTCCGAGCCGGTGTGCTCGGCGGCCTGCAGGCGTGCCAGGCTCGCATCACACCGTGACGGCATCCACCGGTCCGACCACCCTTGCGGCGCTCGACATCGGCACCAACAGCTTCCATCTCGTGGTCGCCCGGATCCTCGAGAACGGCTACGAGATCGTCACCCGCGAGAAGGAAACCGTTCGCCTCGGCCACGGCGGCGGTGACATGAAGGTGCTCTCCGCCGATGCGATGGACCGGGGCATCTCATCCCTACGCCGCATGCAACGGATTGCTGCCGCCCACAACGCTCCCGTTCGGGCCGTCGCCACCAGCGCAGTGCGCGAGGCCGAGAACGCCGATGTGTTCTTGAGCCGAGCGCGTCGCGAGGCCAAGGTCGAGGTCGAGGTGATCTCCGGGTTGGAGGAGGCCCGACTGATCCACCTCGGGGTGTTGCAGGCGGTGCCGGCATTCGACCAACGGCTGATCCTCGTCGACATCGGCGGCGGCTCGACCGAGGTGCTGGTCGGCGAACGCGGCGAGACACTGACTGCCCGCAGCTTCAAGCTCGGGGCAGTACGCCTCACCGATCGGTTCTTCCCGGGCGGCGCGGTCACCGCCGCGGCCCTCAGCGACTGCCGTTCGTACATCCGCTCGATCCTGGCTACGTTCGAACGCGAAGTCGAAGAGCTCGGCTTCGATGTGGCCATCGCCTCGTCGGGAACTGCCGAGACGATCGCCCGCATGATCCACGCAGCCCGCGACGACACGCCGCTGCACACGTTCAACCGTTTTGAGTTCACGGTCTTCGAGCTGCAGTCGATCATCGACACGCTGGTCAAGCGGCGCTCGCCCGACGAGCGACGAAGCACGCCTGGGCTCGACCCCACCCGCGCCGACATCATCGTCGCCGGGGCGCTCGTGTTGGAGGGCGTCGCCGACATCTACGGGATCAAGGGCTTCGTGTTCAGCGAGGCTGCGCTGCGTGAGGGAGTGCTGCTCGACACCATCGCCCGCCTGCAGGGTGGGGCACTCCATCACCTGCGCGACGTGTCACGCAGGTCGATCCGTGCCCTGGCCGAGCGATGCGACGACGATCTCGCCCACTCCACCCACGTGGCTTCTCTGGCTCTGCAGCTGTTCGATGCCACCGAGTCGTTGCACGGTCTGCCGGCCGACGCCCGTGAGTACCTCGAAGCCGGTGCGCTGCTGGCCAACGTCGGCCTGGTCATCTCGCACAGCAAGCATCACCTGCACAGCTACTACGTCATCCGCAACAGCGAGCTCACCGGATTGACCGACACCGAGATCGAGATCATCGCCCAGATCGCCCGGTATCACCGCAAGAGCGCCCCAAAGGCCAGTCATGCAGAGTTCGGGCGGCTCTCCCCCGACGACCAGCACCTGGTCAGAACGCTCGCCGGGATCTTGCGCGTGGCGATCGGGCTCGACCGCAGCCACGACGGGCGGGTCCGATCGGTGATGGCCCAGATGCGTCGCGATCGGCTGGTGATCGAGGCCGAGGGCAAGCGTGGCAAGGAGATCAGCCTCGAGCTGTACACCGCCAACGAGCGTTCGAGCCTGCTCGAAGAAGTACTCGAACAGCGGGTCGCAATCGTCGCCGCGCCAGTGCCCTGAGGGCGAGCGGATCAGCCGAACAGGCCGGTCGTGGTGGGTGCGGGCGACGTGGTCGTTGTGGCCGAACCGACCGTCGACGTCGTTGCCGATGGCGTCGTGGTCGTGGACTTCACGGTGGTCGTCGGCGCGACGGTCGTGGTGGGTGCGGTCGTGGTGGTGGTCGACTCGGTGGTCGTGGTGGCGTTGGGGTCGGCGTAGTTGAACGACGGCAGGCTGTCGCGCTTGCTGTACTGCTCGGGCTGGCGGCCGTCTTGGCCCCAAACGTAGACCCGGTCGCCGTTCTTGACCATCGACGGGAAGACCTTGGCGATCGTCTGATTGAGGCGGACACAGCCGTGCGAGGCGGGCGCCAGCGGCACGTTGTCGGCCCCATGCACGGCAATGCCGAAGTTGAAGTACACCGGGTTCATCATGCCGCCCAAGGGACCAGTGCGTTTGCCGTCGTAGCGGCGCGTGAACCGGAAGATGCCACCAGGGGTCTTGGCATCGGCGCACTCCTGTTTGGTCACAGGGGTGGCGAGTGGCTCGCCGTTCGGCCCGGTGTCGTACGTCAGGGTCTCGCACCACGTCTGCGGCGTGCCATCGGGGTTCTGGACACCCGTGGAGATGTGGGCGATCAGCTCAGGTGCGTCGTCTTTGAAGACGATCGCCACTTGCTCGGGCACGTAGATCTCCATGTGCGTCGTGCCTGTGCCGGTAAGCCGGCGCGGGGGGATGGTGATGCGGTCCTGCATGACCTGCCACATGGCGTCGGTGACGCGGCCCTTGGCCTGTGCCCGCGGCGTCTTCAGCACCAGCTTCTCGTAGGCCCACACCGCCTGTTGCGTGCCCGACCCGAACACACCGTCGATCGGGCCGGGAGCGAAGCCGAGGTCGGCCAATCGTTGCTGCACCACTTTGACGTCGTCGCTGACGTTTCCCTTGCTGATGGTGTTGGCGAGGTTGGTCTTGACGATGCCGAGGTCGGAGTCGACAACGATCGGCAGGGTCGTGATCGGCACCGCCGGCACAGACACTGCCGACCCGGCCACCGTTGTGGTGGCCGTATCGGCGATACTGGTTCCACCGATGCCCGACAGGCCGGCAATGATCACCACGGCGAGCACACCGGCGCCGGCAATGACGGGCATCCAGCGGCGGATCGGCGTGGGCGCGCTGCGCCGACGCTGGCGCGGCGGCGAATTCGGCGGTCTCCTGGCATTCACAACGAAACAAGCTCCGACTGGGGGGTCGTCGAACCCTCAATCTAGCAGTGACCTCGCCGAGCCCCGGTCAGGCGGCAAGGTCAGGCGGACGGCTGGTGAACCGGCTGGAGGTGCCGCAACTCCCGGCGCAGCTGCACCATCTCGCTGACGATCTTGCGGATGACACTGCCCGATGCCAGCGTGCTCTCGCCCCTGGTACGGGGGAAGTAGTCGACGCCGAACTGGATGACGTTGAACCCGAGCATGTTGGCCCGAATGATCAGCTCGGCGTCGATGAACGAGCCTTCGCTGCTGAGCGAGATGTGGTCGAAGATCGACGTGCGACACAACTTGAAGGCGAAGTTGATGTCTCGCATCCGCACCCCGAACAGCCGGCGGATCAAGAAGTTGTAGAAGAAGGTGTAGACCGTGCGCAGCGAGCCCTCGCCGGTGCGGTCGAACCGGAAGGCGCTGACGATGTCGGCCTCGTAGTAGCGCATCAAGTGGATGGCTCGCGACACCTCGGTCATGTCGAACGGCAGATCGGCGTCGGAGTACAGCACGACGTCGCCCGTGGCCGTCGCGAAGCCGGTCTTGATCGAGCCGCCGAGCTTGCGATTGACCGGATGGTGCACAACTTTGATGTGCGGATCGGCCGTGGCCATCTCGTCGGCGAGCTTGCCCGTGTGATCGGTCGATGCGTCGTCGACGACGATCAGTTCGTAGTCGAGGATCTCGTTGCGGGCCAGCAGGTCGCGGCACTCGGTGGTCGCCGCTTCGAGGGCGCGGTCGATGTACGCCTCTTCGTTCCACATCGGGAAGAAGACGCTGAGTTTCGTGAAGGGAATCGCGACCCGCTCCGCTGCCATCGCCGAAAGGGTAGCGGGGCGCATACCGAGCACACCTGTCGCCAGGTATGGTGCCAGCGATGGACCCAGGTGCACGTTCAGACCCCGAACCGGCATCGCCTCCGCTCTCTTCAGCAGTGCTCGCTCCGCCTGCGCTGCCGCCACCGCCACCACCGCTCGCCGGCAACGACGACGCCGTCGAACCGTGGGTGATACCTGCCAAGCTCGTCGGCCAACTCAGCCCAACGTGGCGTCTGCTCTTCGGGTTGGGTTGGGCCGCGATCATCGCCTGCAACGCTGCTGTGTGGGAGACATCGCGCGTGATCGGGTTGTCGACGTGGTGGCTCGGTGCCGAAGCTCAACCGCGTGTGATCGTGCTCCAACTGCTGCCGTTCTACGGTCCGATCCTGGTGACGGTGGCGGCGATCTCCAATTGGAGGTACTCGCCGTACCTCGGAATCGCCGTGGCGATCTCCGGTGCAGCGATCGGCGCCGGCGACCTGGGCAGGGTGCGCTGGATCGCCGTGGTCGAGCTCGTGCTCGGCGGCGCGGCACTGTGCATCAGCGCGGCGTCGCTGGTTGGCATGTACCGCCGGGGCGTTGCGCCTGCGCCCAGCAGCTGAGCTCAGCTCAGGCGACGGTCCTTCTCGACGACCACCACACCGCGATCGCTGATCACGAACTCTTCGCGGTCGGCCTCGGGATCGTGACCGATTGACCGACCCGCCGGGATGATGACGTTCTTGTCGATCACGCATCGGTGAACTCTGGCACCGGGACCGACGCGCACGCCGGCGAAGAGGATCGACTCGGTCACCACCGCCGAAGCATCGACGTAGGTCTCCGGTCCGAGGATCGAGTGCTCGACGACCCCACCCGAGACGATCGAGCCGGCACAGAGCAAGCTGTTGTTGATGGTCGGTTGCTCGCCGCCGGGACCATGATCGATCTTTGCGGGCGGCAGCGGCAGTTGCAGGCTATAGACCGACCACTTGTCGTTGTAGAGGCTGAACGGTGGCACCGGGGCGATGAGGTCCATGTTGGCCTCGTAGTAGGCGTCGAGGCTGCCGACGTCGCGCCAGTAGCCGCGCTCGTGGTCGGCCTGGCCCGGGATCATGTTGGTGGAGAAGTCGTACATGTGGGCGACGCCGGCACGGGTGAGGGCCGGGATGACATCGCCGCCGATGTCGGTCGCAATCGCATCGTCGCCCGAGGGGCTCACGACGTCGATCAGGGTCTGTGTGTCGAACACGTAGTTGCCCATCGACGCCAGCGCCCGCGTGGGATCGCCAGGCATGGTGGGCGGCTGGGCGGGCTTCTCGTGGAACTCGATGATCTTGCCGCTGGCAGAAGCCTCGATGATGCCGAACTGCGAAGCCTCCGACGCAGCAACGGGAATCGCCGCGACCGTCACACCGGCGCCGACCTCGCGATGGTGCTCGACCATCTGGCGCGGGTCCATGTGGTAGATGTGATCGGCGCCGAACACACAGACGATGTCGGGACGCTCGTCGCTGATCAGGTTGAGGTTCTGGTAGATCGCATCGGCCGAGCCGCTGAACCATTGGGGTCCGCGACGCATCTGCGCCGGTACCGGGGTCACGTAGTTGCCGAGCAGGGTGGAGAACCGCCATGTCTGGCTGATGTGCCGGTCGAGGCTGTGACTCTTGTACTGAGTGAGCACGACGATCTTCAGGTAGCCGGCGTTGGCGAAGTTCGACAGGACGAAGTCGATGATGCGGTAGCTCCCCCCGTAGGGGACAGCGGGCTTGGCGCGGTCGGCGGTCAAGGGGGCCAATCGCCTGCCCTCACCGCCCGCGAGAACGACGACGAGAACCTTCGGCGCAGCCATAGTTCGGCACGTTAGACGTTCGCGGGTGAGCGCACCGTCGATCTCTCGGCGACCAGCCGCCGGTACCACTCGATGTGGGTTGCCGCCGGTTGCCGCCACGACCAGTCGATGGCCATGCCACGCCGTTGCATCGCCGCTCGCCGACGCGGCTGCGAGTACGCCTTGACCATGCGGTGCAGCCCATCCATCAGTGCCACCGAGCTCGCATCGGGCACCACCACGCCGGTACCTCGCGCCGGTGATTCGTCGATGTCGACCACCGTGTCGTGCAGTCCACCGACGTCGGTCACCAACGGCAAGGTGCCGTACCGCATCGACTGCATCTGAGCCAACCCGCAGGGTTCGAAACGACTCGGCATGACGAACACGTCGGCGCCGGCGAAGAGTTGATGGGCGAGCGCCTCGTCGTAGCCGCGAATGAAGGCGACGTGGCGTGGACTCGCGCCGGCGGCCGCGGCCAACGCTTCGGCGAGCCCTTGGTCGCCATCGCCGAGCACGATCAACGCCGCGCCGAGCCGTGGGAGGAACGGCACCAGCGGTACCACGAGGTCGACTCCCTTTTGATCGGCGAGCCTGGTGACCATCGTCAGCAACGGTCCGCCACCATCGGTCAGCCCGTAGCGCGCCAACAGCTCGCTGCGGATCAGCGCCTTGGCCCCGAGATCCGCCGACGAGTACGGCGCCGCCAGATGGCGATCGTTGTGGGGATCCCACTCGGTGGTGTCGATGCCGTTGAGGATGCCGACCAGGCGATCGCCCTTGTCGCGCAGCGGACCATCGAGGCCGAAGCCACCCTGCGGCGTGGTGATCTCGTCGGCGTAGTGCGGGCTGACGGCAACCACGACGTCGGCCAGCCGAATCCCGCCGAGCAACGGATTGCAATCGCCCCACTGCTCGAATTCGGCGACGTGATGGGTCAGTGTCTTCAGCCAACCGGGGTTGGTTCGACCCTGGTAGCCGAGCGTGTGGATCGTCAACATGGTCGGCGGGAGCTCGGCCAGGTGGCCCAACGCCGCGCACGTGTGCCAGTCGTTGAGATGCAGCACATCGGGCTCGACCGCGCCCGTCAAGGCGGCGATCGCCGTCGAGAACGCCATGAAGCGGCGATCGTTGTCGGGCCAGCCGTTGCCGTCGGGCTGCACGTACGGGTGGCTCCGTTCGATGCCGGGTGCATCGATCAGGGTCAGTGGCCCGACGCCGTTCACCGTGCCCGTTCGGGCTCGTGCCGGCCCCGCCCATTCGGGGACGTCGAGCTCCAGCACCGACTCGTGCTGCAGGCGCGTGGCGGAGTAATCGGGGAGGACGACCTGCACGTCGATGTCGTGCTGTCGGAGCTCGGCGACCAACCCGGCGGCCGCCGCAGCGAGGCCGCCGACGCGGGCGAGGCGACCGAACTCTGCCGAGGCGAACAACACCTTCACGGGCGCAGCGTACCCACTGCGTATCGCCCGGTAGCGTCTCGTGTCTATGTCCAAAGTGCTGACCACACTGCCAATCGGCGAGCGAGTCGGTATCGCCTTCAGCGGTGGCCTCGATACGTCTGCCGCTGTTGCCTGGATGCGCCACAAGGGCGCGTTCCCGTGCGCGTACACAGCCGACCTCGGCCAGGTCGACGAACCCGACCTCGATGGCGTGCCGGCGCGAGCAAAGCAGTACGGCGCCGAGCTGGCCCGGATGATCGACTGCCGAACCGAGCTCGTTCGCGAGGGCCTCATGGCGTTGCAGTGCGGCGCGTTCCACATCACCACCGCGGGCAAGACGTACTTCAACACGACGCCGCTCGGCCGTGCGGTCACCGGAACGTTGCTGGTGCGCGAGATGCAGAAGGATGGCGTCGACATCTGGGGCGACGGCAGCACGTACAAGGGCAACGACATCGAACGGTTCTACCGCTACGGCTTGTTGGTCAACGCCAACTTGCGGATCTACAAACCCTGGCTCGACGACGACTTCGTCACCGAGCTCGGTGGCCGCACGGAGATGAGCGAGTTCCTCGTCTCCCTCAACCTTCCGTATCGCGACAGCGCCGAGAAGGCGTATTCGACGGATGCCAACATCTGGGGGGCAACGCACGAGGCCAAGCTGCTCGAAGAGCTCAGTACGTCGATGGACATCGTCGATCCCATCATGGGCGTCGCCCACTATCGCGAAGACGTGCAAGTCGCGGCCGAGACCGTCACGATCGGCTTCCACGAAGGCTGGCCGGTGACGATCAACGGCAACGAGTTCGCGTCAGCCATCGAGTTGGTGCAAGAAGCCAACGCCGTCGGTGGACGCCACGGGCTCGGGATGTGCGACCAGATCGAGAACCGCATCATCGAGGCCAAGAGCCGCGGCATCTACGAGGGCCCGGGCATCGCCCTGTTGCACATCGCCTACGAGCGCCTGGTCACCGCGATCCACAACGAGAGCACGATCGAGAACTACCGCACGATGGGCCGCCGCCTCGGCAGGCTGCTCTACGAAGGTCGTTGGTTCGACCCGCAGAGCCTCATGCTGCGCGAGTCGCTGTTGCGCTGGGTCGGCGCGGCGGTCACCGGTGAGGTCACGTTGCGGTTGCGTCGCGGCGACGACTACTCGATCCTCGACACCACCGGCCCACACCTCACCTACTCGCCCGAGCGTTTGAGCATGGAGAAGGTCGAGCACGCCGCCTTCGGTCCGCACGATCGCATCGGTCAACTGACCATGCGCAACCTCGACATCGACGACACCCGCGCCAAGCTCGACGTCTACCGCAGCGCCGGCACGATCGGCCGAGGCAGCCTCACCGAGTTGGACGACCCCTCGACCGAATGAGACCGCGCTAGCGGGTCAGGTCGGCGACGATGGCGGCGACCAGTCGCGAGCGATCGATCATGGTGTCGACGAAGACGTGCTCGTGATCGGCGTGGGCACCTCCACCAACTGCGCCGAGACCGTCGAGCGTCGGCACGCCGACCGCTGCAGTGAAGTTGCCGTCGCTGCCGCCACCGACAGCGACTCCGGTGAGCTGTCCGAGACCGGCTTCGGCAGCAGCGGAAATCGCCACGGCGAAGAGACTGGTCGACGCCGACTCGGGCATCGGCGGCCGATCGAGCCCTCCGGTGACCTCGACTCCGGCACCGGGGACGTCGGACGAGAGCGTCGACATCAGGTGCTCGACGCGCTCCTTCTCCTCGGCGCCCATCACCCGCGCATCGACACGCAGTCTCGTCAGCGCCGGCACGACGTTGTCGGCCGTCCCGGCGTTGGCCACCGTCGGCGTCACCGTGGTGCCCTTGGCGGGATCGCCGAACGTGGCGATCCGGGTGATCAGTTGAGCCGCGGCAACGAGCGAGTTGATGCCCTTCTCGGGCTCCAACCCGGCGTGCGCGG
Organism: Ilumatobacteraceae bacterium; assembly: GCA_025358075.1. GTDB lineage: Bacteria > Actinomycetota > Acidimicrobiia > Acidimicrobiales > Ilumatobacteraceae > JAENVT01. The sequence goes on along the minus strand of JANYKU010000020.1, from coordinate 16,482 downwards.
CGCGCCCGTGCACGATCACCTCGAACGTTCCAGTTCCTTTGCGGCCCGTCTTCAGGGCGCCACCGTCGGCACTGGGCTCGAGCACCAACACGGCTCCGCAGGCGATGGCCCGTTCCTCGATGAGCTTTCGTGAGCACTTCGAACCAACCTCTTCGTCGGCGGTGATCAGCATCTCGACCCCGTCGAGGTCGTCGAGCAACGTCAACGCGTGGATGGCCTGCACGATGCCCGCCTTCATGTCGAACACTCCCGGCCCGGTCGCCCGGCCGGCGTCGACGCCGAACGGTCGTGAGGCGAGCGCACCGATCGGGAAGACCGTGTCGTGATGTCCGATCAGCAGCACTCGCGACGAGGAGCCGAACCGGGCGAGCACATGAGGGCCGGCGGCGCTGTCGATGAGGTCTGCGCTGTGCCCGAGCCTGCGCTTGATCACGTCGCGCACGGCGCCTGCAGATCGCCTGATCGCCTCGATGTCGTTCGATGGCGACTCGACCGTCACGAGGTATTCGAGGTCGGACAGCATGGCATCGAGTGAGAGCACCCGCCCATTGTTGCCTGATGTGCGGGCGCCAGCCGTGCTTGAGGCTCACGAATCCAGCCGTGTGGAGTCTTTGACGCCGGACCCCGGGCGCGCCCGAAACACTCCACATGCGTTCGCCTCTGCTGAATACGTGACGCCTGGCTCACCTGAAACAATCGTTCGATGCGCATGCGAGCCGTTCAACTGCTCGCTGCAACAACGCTGATCGCCGCCTGTTCGGGATCCGCAAACACGGCACCGAATGCTCCGACGACGACCACGGCCGCGGCCCCGGCAGCGGTCACAGCGCTCGGCACCGTTCCGGCGCCGTCGACGACGCTCGCCAAGGCGACCTTCTCCGTGCGACCCGGCGCGAATCAGATCGCGGTGACCGGTGCCAAGCCCGGTGAGACGCTGACGGTCGATCGCAACTCCACGGACATCGCCCATGGAACCGTCGACGAACAGGGCTCGCTGCTGTTCCGAAACCTCGATCCCGTCGACGGCTACACCATCAGCAGCGCGATCGTGATCAGCGACAGCGTCGCCGTTGCCGACCCTTCCATCAATCCACCCGCAGCCTTCTACGCAAGTCAGCCGAAGCTGCCAGAGGGCGGCTTCGGCTACATCACGACGCGGGACGGAACCACGCTCAGCGCCAACGTGCTGCTGCCGGGTCCGGCCGACCGGGGGCCCTATCCGACTGTGGTCGAGTACAGCGGATACCAGCCGAGCGACCCCGGCAGTGCCGACCTCGCCCAGCTGTACACCGCCATGGGTTTCGCCTACGTCGGCGTCAACGTGCGCGGCACCGGTTGCAGCGGCGGGTCGTACCGCTTCTTCGAGAACGTGCAGAACCTCGACGGGTACGACGTGATCGAGACCGTCGCGGCCCAGCCATGGGTGCTCGATCACCAGGTCGGCATGGTCGGCATCTCGTACCCGGGGATCTCGCAACTTTTCGTTGCCGCCACGCAACCACCGAGCCTCAACTCGATCACGCCGCTGTCGGTGATCGACGACAGCTTCCGGGCAACGCTGTATCCCGGTGGCATCCTCAACACCGGCTTCGCCGTGGAGTGGACCAAGCAGGTCGTCGACAAGGCTAAGCCGTTCGGCCAGGCGTGGACCAAAGCACGCGCTGACGCAGGCGACACGATCTGCGCCGACAACCAGAAGCTGCGCCTGCAGAACCCCGATCTGGTGAAGGAGATTCACGACACCCCGTACTACCCACCGACGCTCGGCGACACATTGGCTCCCATCACCTTCGTCAACAAGATCAAGGTGCCGGTCTTCATCGCCGGTGCGTGGCAGGACGAGCAGACCGGCGGCCACTTCCCGGCGATGCTCGACAAGTTCACCAGCTCGCCGCACGTGTACGTCACGCTGATGAACGGCCTGCACACCGAGGCGCTGAGCCCGCCCGTGCTCGGTCGCTACGCAGAGTTCCTCGACTTCTACGTGGCGAAGAAGGTGCCAGATCTGTCGGCTCTCAACTCCATCGCACCGCTGGTCGGTTCGGCGATCTGGGGTGTCAACTCCTTCGCGCCATTCGAAAGCAGGTTCGCCGGTGTGCCTTACGACCAGGCGCTCGCCAGTTTCGAAGCAGAGCCACCCGTGCGGATCCTGTTCGAGCAGGGAGGCAATGACGCCTACACGCCTGGCACGCCCGAACCGAACTTCGTCGCCGACTTCCCGGCGTGGCCGATCCCGTCGGCAACCGCGACGACGTGGCAACTCGACAGCGGCGGTGTGCTGGCCGACCCCGCGCTCGCCAAGCCTGGTGAGGCCAGCTACACCGCCGATCCAACAGCCTTGCCACCGACGTTCTACACGGGCAGCGGCAGCATCTGGAAAGCCGACGTGAAGTACGACTGGCGACCGATACCCGACGGCACGGGCGTCGGTTTCGTCACGGCTCCGTTCACTACGACGACCGTCGTCGCCGGCGCGGGTTCGTTGGACCTGTGGATCAAATCGATGTCGACCGACACCGACCTCGAGGCAACCATCAGCGAGGTGCGACCCGACGGAACGGAGATCTACGTGCAGAGTGGGTGGTTACGCGCCAGCCAGCGAGCCCTCGCCGCTACTGCAACCGACTTGCGTCCGGCGCACACCAACCTGAAATCCGACGCGGCCGACCTTCCGGCCGGAGAGCTCACGGCCGTACGTGTCGAACTGTTCCCGTTCGCCCACCCGTTCCGAGCCGGCAGCCGGTTGCGATTGACGATCGATGCGCCGGGCGGCAATCGCGCGGTGTGGCAGTTCGACACGATCGACAAGGGCGAGACCGTCACCATCGCCTACGACGCGCAGCACCCGTCGAAGCTCGTGCTGCCGGTGGTCGCCGGCGTCGATGTTCCCAAGGCTGCACCGCCCGCGTGTGGATCACTACGTGGCGAGCCGTGCCGGCCATGGGTGAAGGCAGCCAACGGCGGCTGACTGGTATCGGCACCACTACTCGCCGCCCCCCACGGCGTGATCGAATAGGCCGATGACCCGACGTGACGAGCTCGCTGCTTTCTTGCGCGCTCGTCGCGACGCGCTCGCACCGAACGATGTCGGGTTGCCGGAAGGCCGGTCACGGCGCACCAAGGGCTTGCGGCGCGAGGAGATCGCCATGCTCGCCGGCGTCTCGGTCACCTGGTACACCTGGCTCGAGCAGGGACGGCCGATCAATGCTTCGGTCGACGTACTCAGCGCTCTGGCGCGCGCACTGCACCTCGACGACGCCGAGCGCCAGCACCTCATGGCGTTGGCGGCGCGGGCACCTCGTGAGCCGATCGAAGCCGTCGAGCACGCACCCGATGCACTGGTGCGTCTGATCACGTCGATGGAGCCGGCGCCGGCGTACGTGCTGGGGCCGCGGTGGGAGTTCCTGGCCTGGAACCGGCCGCAGTCGTTGCTGTACCCGATGATCGATCGGCTGCCGGACGAGGAGCGCAACCTCCTCTGGGTCGTCTTCGCCGAACCGACCGCCCGACGACTGCTCACCGACTGGGCGGGTCAGGCGCGACGGATCATGGCGGAATACCGATCGGGCACGGCCGCGCTGCGCAGCGATCCCAAGGTCGTGGAGATGATCGATCGTCTCGTCGAGACCAGTCCGGAGTTCGCCGAGTGGTGGCCGCAGCTCGATGTCGCCCAGTTCCAGACGCGGCTGCGGCGTTACTCGCATCCGCGCGCCGGCGAACTGGTCTTCGAGTACCAGCAGCTGACCCCCAGCGAGTGGCCGACGTTGCGAGTGGCTTGTCAGCTCCCGGTTCCCGGCGACGACAGCGCGGCGCGTCTTGCCGCATGGCGCTACATCGCCTGAGACCTGTGGAGTGTCTCGACGCACCCAGGTATGCGCCAAACACTCCACAGGGACCTGGCGGTAACCTCGAACGGCCATGAACGAGATCGCCGAGGCCAAACGCCGTCGCACCTTTGCGATCATCAGCCACCCCGACGCGGGGAAGACGACGCTCACCGAGAAGTTCCTGCTGTACTCCGGCGCAGTGCAGGAGGCGGGCTCGGTGCACGCCCGCGAGGGCCGCCGATCGGCACGCAGCGACTGGATGGAGCTCGAACAGCAGCGCGGCATCTCGATCAGCTCGACGGTGATGCAGTTCCCGTATCGCGATCACATCATGAACCTGCTCGACACGCCGGGCCACCGCGACTTCTCCGAAGACACCTACCGCGTGCTCTCGGCGGTCGACGCCGTGGTGATGGTGCTCGACGCGGCGAAGGGCATCGAGGCCCAGACGCTCAAGCTGTTCCAGGTGTGCCGCTCGCGCGACCTGCCGGTGATCACCTTCCTCAACAAGTACGACCGGCCGGGGCGCGAGCCCTTCGAGTTGCTCGACGAGATCGAACAGCAGATCCAGCTCCGCCCGACACCGGCGACGTGGCCGGTCGGCAGCGGCGAAGACTTCTCCGGACTGGTCGATCGACGAACGAATCAGTTCACCAAGTTCACTCGTACGGCTCGTGGCGCGTCGGTGGCGGTCGAAGAGACCAACGATCTCGCCGAGGCCGGCGCGGCCGGCATCGCCGATCATGCGTCGGTCTGGAAGACGGCGCTCGACGAGTGCTCCCTGCTCGACGCCGTCGGTGCCGACGTCGACCTCCCGTCGTTCCTCGCCGGTCAATCGACGCCGGTCTTCGTCGGATCAGCCTTGACGAACTTCGGGGTGCGACTGCTGCTCGACGCCGTGATCGATCTGGCACCCTCACCCTCGCCGCGCCTCGATCGAACTGGCGACCCCCGACCGCTCGACAGCCCGTACTCGGCCTTCGTGTTCAAGGTCCAAGCCAACATGGATCCGGCGCACCGCGACCGCATCGCCTTCGCCCGCGTCTGCTCGGGCCGGTTCGAACGCGGCATGAGCGTCACCAACCAGCGCACCGGCCGCGACCTCACCACCAAGTACGCGACCACGGCCTTCGGCCCCGATCGCGAGACGGTCGATGAAGCGTTTCCCGGCGATGTCGTCGGTCTGGTCAACGCCAGCGGTGTGCAACTCGGCGACACGCTGTACGACGCCGGGTACGCGGGCTTGGCCGTCGAGTACCCGCCGATCCCGAGGTTCTCGCCGGAGGTCTTCGCCAAGGCTCGGCCGCTCGACAACGGCCGCTTCAAACAGTTCCGCAAAGGGCTCGCCCAGCTCGACGAGGAAGGGGTCGTACAGGTGCTACGCGATCCCGACTTCGGTGAGTCGGAGACGATCCTTGCCGCGGTCGGCGAGCTGCAGTTCGAGGTGTTCGCCTATCGCCTGGGCAGCGAGTTCGGTGCGCCGACCGAGATCCTCTCGGCGCCATACCAAGCGATCCGCCTCACCGACAAGGAATCCTGCGAGCGGCTGCGCCGCATCGGCGGAATCCGCATCCTCACCCGCGGCGATGGCGCACTCGTGGCATTGTTCGAGAACCGCTACCGGCTGCAGCGCCTGGAGAACGACGAACCCGAGTTGACCTTGCTGCCGATCGTGGCCGGCTGACCGTGTTTCAGCCGGGTTTCAGCGGCGCGACATCGCCAGGTACATGCCGGCGTCTCCGCTGATCGCGAACCCCAAGCGCTCGTACAAGTGCACGGCCCGGCTCTGCTTCTCGACGTGGAGTCCTACGACTCGACCGATGCGGTCGGCCTGGGCGAGAACGCTGCGCAGCACACTGGTGCCGATTCCCTGGTTGCGGTAGTCCGGCAGCAGGGCGATATCGATGAGTTCGACGTGGTGAGCGGAAGCGTCGACGACGAGCCGGCCCACCGGCGCGCCGTCGACGAGCACGATCTTCCGATCTGCACGGGGATGGTCGAGCCTGATCGACATCGATTGGGCGCGAAACTGCATGCCAATCAGCCCATCGAAGACTTCCGGGCCGAGTGGCCGGAGATCTTCGCGGGTTGACGCATACAGAAATTGCTCAAACTCGACATCCGTCGGCAGAGCTGCGCGAAGCGCAAAAGCAAGCGTTGTGGTCATCGGCCTAACCGTCCTCACACTCCGGGGGGAGGCCCGTCGTGCGGTCCTAAGACTGCCGGTCACCACCCTGAGTGTCAATGGGTTCGAAGTAGGCCATTTGGCCCATTCTCCGCGGCGGCTAGGCCGGTGGCCCGTCGAGGGCTTCGCCGAGCAAGGCCTGTTCCGGATCGGTCAGCGGGATCGATGCGACGAGGTCGAGACCCGACTTGCTCATCTTTCGGGCCGTCTTGCGGATCACCTCGAGCATCAACTGGTGATCCATGCGCGCCGCCAGTGAAGCCAGCTGGGTCTCGATGAACACTAGGCAGGCGGCGTCTTCCACGGCTTGGGCACCGTCGACCTGCTCGCGCCGTATCAGACGTTGCACGCGCTCGATCTCCGGCGCCGCGTAACCGCAGGCCTCGAGGATCTCGGCCACGTCGCCGGCGTGTCGAGCCTTCTGATCCCTCCGCCAGCGCAGATACCCCGGGCGACCCGCCGGGTAGGAATCGCGGCTGACCTGCCACCGCAGCAAGTGATGAGCACGAGCCGCGAGGAGCAAGCCCTCGTCCGGCTCGTCGACGAGTTGCTCGATCCATCCGGCGGCCAGTTGTCCGTGAGCCAACGCCAACGGCAGTTTCCGACCGCGCACGTTGACGGTGTTGGGATCTTCTGCGTTGGCGGCATCGATCGCTGCCACCGCAGCGTCGTAACGATTGCTCAGACTGCGCACTCCGACTCGCCAACCTCGGCCACGAATGGTCCGGTCTCATCGAAGTCGGCGTAGAACTCCGGAGCGTCGGCCGGTGCCGGGAAGAAGTCGAGGTCTTTCAAGCCCTCGGCGATGCCGGCTGCCCCGCCCGAGCGGTCCATCCATCCGCGAAACGTCTCGCCGGCGTTGCGCTCGTCGGCGAAGCGGCGGATGACCCGAACCGCTGCGTCGGGCGCCGCCTTGGCCGGCAGGCGCAGCGCCTTCTCACCGAAGAAGATCTGCTCCTGGCCGACGTAGCCGCCGAGCAGCATCTGGTAGCCGGGGGCTGCGCGGCCGTGAGCGCGCCGCTCGGCGCCGAAGAAGCCGATGTCGCTGGCATGGTGCTGACCGCAGCTGTTGGTGCAGCCGGAGATGTTGATCCGCACTCCACCGATCTCGGCCAGACCCTCTTCTTCGAGCTTCTCGCCGATCGCCTTGGCGAGCCCGCGCGACTGGGTGACGGCGATGTTGCAGGTGTCGGCGCCCGGGCAGGCGACGACATCGCGAGCCAGCTCGGCACCCGGACGAGCCATGCCGATGACCTCCAACCGGGCGTACAGCACGGGCAGTTGCGCCTCGCTGAGACCTCGGAAGACCACGTTCTGGCGATTGCTGAGCCGCACGTCGGCACCGAACTCGCGTTGGATCGCTGCAAGGGCGCGGAACTGCGCTGCGGTCACATCGCCCAGCGCGGCGTAGGCGACGGCGGAGACGGCGCCGTTCGCGGTACCGCGCACGACACTGGTCGCAGCCCAACGCTGATACGGGTCGCGGGGTGTCATGGAGACCGCCACGCCCTGACCCACCGCGGTGGCCTCGATGGTGCTGGAACGTCCGGCCGGGGCATCGCCCACCTTCTGCACGATCTCGGGGATCCCACCCGGCCACGACGACGACGCCGGAAGCGTGTGACGCATCCTCAGCACACGACGACGGACTTCGTCGATGCCGAGTTGGTCGACGACCCACTTCATGCGGGCTCTCAACTTGTTGTCACGATTCCCGGTTTGGTCGAAGACTCGTAGCACCGATTCGATCGTGGGCAGCAGATCTTCGCGCGACGTGAACTCCTCGAGCGCGAGTGCGGGATGCGGGTTGGCACCGAGCCCGCCGGCGATGTACACGCGGAAGCCGGCTTCGGTGGAACCATTCTCGAGCGTGCGACTCGTGGCGATCACGCCGACGTCGTTGAACATCGCCTGGCCGCAGTCGGTGGAGCAACCAGAGAAGTTGATCTTGAACTTGCGCGGCAGTCGCTGCCCCAGTGGGTTGCGCACGAAGTGACGGAACGCCGCCTCGGCCCATGGGGTCACGTCGAGGAACTCGTGCGGGCAGGCCCCGGCGAGATGACACGCCATCACGTTGCGAACCGTGTCGCCACATGCCTCGCGGGTGGTCAAGCCCACGGCACCGAGGGCGCGCATGACCTCGCTCACCTTGGTGAGCTCGACGAAGTGGATCTGCACGTTCTGTCGTGTGGTGATGTGACCCCACCCTCGCGAGTACGTGTCGGCGAGGTGACCCATCAGGTCGAGCTGCTCCGGCGTGATCGTGCCGGCCGGCAGCTTGATGCGCACCATCTGGTTCGTGCCGCCCTGACGCTGGCCGTAGACACCGTTGTTCAAACGCATCACTCTGAACACGTCTTCACTGATCTCGCCGGACAGGTATTGGGCGACGGCCCGCTCGAACCGGTCGATATCGCGCTGCTGTTCGGCATCGAGGTCACGCGGCGCCGGGATGATCGGGGTCACGGTCATTCGGTTCTCCTTGGCCAGCGTGTCGAATTCCGATAAATCCGACTCAGATAGTCAACAATAGCCGCAGAGGGGCCGTTCCGCAATCACGCGCCGGGATCTTCACCGATCTCGCGCAGTGCGTCGCGCAACGCGACACGCAGGCGTCGGACGTGCTCGGGGCCGAGGTGGGCGACCAGGCCTTCGCCGGCATGCCCGACTTCCTCGACCGTCAACACGACCCTCGGCTCGGTGTCGTCGTAGTCGTCCGAGATGGCCACCGCCCAGGAGACCAGCGTCGCGTCGTCGGCACCGACGGGAAGGTCGTCGACGGAGAACGGATAGTCGTCTATGGAGCGGCGCATCTCAACTCCTGCGCGCCGCGAGCTCGACCGAGGCGGCGCTCAGCACGGCACGCAACGTGGAGGCGATGAACGACAACTCCTCCTCACCGGCGATCAACGGCGGGGCCAAGGTGATGACCGGCTCTGCCCGGTCGTCGGCCCGGCAGATCAGCCCGGCTTCGTACAACCGTGGCGAGAGGAACCCTCGCAACAACCACTGCGATTCCTCGGGCGTGAACGCTCCCTTGGTCGCCTGATCGCTGACCAGTTCGATCGCTCGGAAGTAACCGTCGCCGCGCACATCACCGACGATCGGGATGTCACGCAAACCATCGAGCAGCTCGGTGAAGCGAGCCTCGTTGGCAAGCACGTGCCCGCAAAGGTCTTCGCGTTCGAGGATGTCGAGGTTGGCGATGCCCACCGCACAGGAGACCGGATGTGCCCCAAACGTGTTGCCGTGCAGGAACGTGTTGGGGTCGTCGAGGAACGGCTCGGCGATGCGGTCCGACACCATCACACCACCGAGCGGCGAGTACCCGGAGGTGACACCCTTGGCGAACGTTACGAGATCGGGTTGATATCCGTAGCGGTCGGAGCCGAACATGTGGCCGAGTCGCCCGAACGCGCAGATCACCTCATCGCTGACGAGCAGCACACCATGCCGGTCGCAGATCTCGCGGATCCGCTTCCAGTACCCCCCGGGTGGAGCAAAGGCTCCGCCGGTGTTCTGCAGCGGCTCCATGAACACCGCGGCGACCGAATCGGCGCCCTCCATCTCGATGCGCAACTCGAGGTCGTCGGCGCAACGCAGGGTGCACGCATCGAGATGTTGGCAATCGTGGCAGCGATACCGGTACGGCGTTTGGACCTTGATCGCCCCGGGCATCAACGGCTCGAAGGGAGTCCTGATGGACGGAATGCCGGTGACACTGAGCGCGCCGATCGACGTGCCGTGGTAGGCGAGCGTTCGAGAGATGACCTTGGTGCGCGCCGGCTCGCCACGGAGCTTGAAGTACTGCCTGGACAACTTGATCGCGGTATCAACAGCATCGCCGCCCGACGGTGTGAAGAACACCCGGTTCAGATCGCCTGGCGCCAACGCGGCCAGGCGGGTCGCCAACTCGACCGCCGGCTCGTGGGCGAACGACCAGACCGGGAAGTACCCGAGCGTCTCGGCCTGCTTAGCGGCGGCCTGGCCGAGCTCGGATCGACCGTGACCGACCTGCACCGTGAACAGCCCGGACAGACCATCGAGGTACCGCTTGCCGTGCTGGTCCCACACGTAGCAACCCTCACCACGGGAGATGACCGGGACCTCGGAATCAGCGAACGCTCCGAGGCTGGTGAAGTGCATCCACAGATGCCGCCGGGCGCGCCCGGAAAGATCGGGCGTCGCGGACTGATCGGTCATACCCCGCCAGGCTACGACACCGGATCGCTGAGCGATCCGCCCGCCCACCATCGCTCGAAGCGCGGCTTGCTGGAGATCGAGATCGGCTCGACGAGGTAACCCGACGGCGAACGCACGTAGGTGAACCGCCCGTAGCCGTCGCTCGGTGCTGCTGCGGCGATCTCCAGCGTCCACCCATCGGCGAGGAGCTGCTCGGTGTCGGCGCCGACGTCGTCGGACCAGTACCCGAAGTGGTGGGCACCGGGCCCGTCGTTGGCATCCCAGATCGATCCCTTGGGGCCCTGGAGCAGCTCGAGGTGAACGGGGCCCTCGATCGAATAGGTCAGCGCCAGCTGGAAAACAGCGGGGCCGGACTCGGGAAGCCACACCGACATCGGCCGGTCCTGCACCGACGCCCAGGTGACCCCGGCCTGCTTGCCGATCTCCGCCATAGCGGCCCCGATGTCGGTCACCCGAATGCCGATGTGGAAGAACCGTGAGTGGTCGAGCATGGCCCGCACCATATCCGTCGATGCCTGCCCCGATATGGTGCGACGAATGCACGACGATCTTCCGATTCTGTTCTTCGACCATCCGCTGCCCGACGCGTATCGCGACCTCGTCGAGGGTCGCGCGATCGCGGTCGGTCCCGACGACGCCGACCTCGGTACGGCCCAGGCCGTGCTCGCCGGCGCCAAGCGTCCGTGGAACGCCCAGGCCTTCGCGCTCGGCTCGAGCATGAAGGTGATCTCGCGCATCGGGATCGGCTACGACAACGTCGATGTGCCGGCGGCCGCCGCGGCCGGCGTGATCGTGTGCAACGCGCCCGACGCACCTTCCGTGTCGACCGCGGAGCACACCTTGATGTTGATGTTCGCCATCGTCAAGAACCTTCCCGCGCAGACCGAACGCGCCCGCCAGGGCCTTGCGGGGGCCACGACGGGCACCGCCCTCGAGCTCGATGGCACGGTGCTCGGGTTAGTTGGTTACGGCCGAATCGCCCGCAGGGTCGGCGCCGCAGCACGAGCACTCGGCATGAGCGTGCTCGCCTATGACCCATACCTCAGCGAAGCCGAGGGCGCCGGGCTCGTCGGCCTCGACCGCCTGTTTGCCGAGTCCGACGTGATCTCGTTGCACGCCCCCTCGGTCGCCGACACCCACCACATGATCAACGCCGACACGTTGGCGTCGATGAAGCACGGTGTCTATCTGGTCAACTGTGCACGCGGTGGGTTGGTCGACCAGGACGCCCTGTTGAGCGCCCTCGATTCGGGGCAGGTGGCCGGTGCGGGGCTCGACGTCACCGACCCGGAGCCGTTGCCCGAAGGGCATCCGCTGCTGCTCCACCCGAACGTGATCGTCACACCGCACGTCGCTTCGGCCACCGTGGCCGGCCGGCGCCGGTTGTACTCGCACGCCATCGACAACGCACTCAACGTGCTCGCCGGGCGACCGGCCACGATCGTCGCCCCACCGACCTGATAGAACCGAGCGATGGACACTTTGCGAACCCAGTGGAACGAAGGCCGCGACACACTCGGTGTGTGGCTGACCATCCCCTCGATCATCAGCGCCGAGACGGCCGCACGAGTTGGGTACGACTACGTGTGCATCGACAACCAGCACGGCGTCAACGACTACCAGCAGACGGTGGCGATGGCGCAGGCCGTCCTGCTCGGTGGCGGAACCCCGATCTGCCGTGTGCCCTGGAACGAGCCCGGCATCATCGGCAAGATGCTCGACGCGGGTATCGAGGGCGTGATCGTCCCGATGGTCAACTCTGTCGCCGAGGCCCAGGCGGTCGTCCGTGCCGGTCGCTACGCACCGATGGGCGCACGTAGCTTTGGCCCGGTCGTGGCGGGCATGCGCCGGGCGAACCACTTCGAATGGTCGACCGACGGCATCGCCATCATCCCGATGATCGAGACCGTCGAGGCCATTGCCAACCTCGACGGCATCCTCGCCGTACCAGGGATCGATGCGATCTACGTCGGTCCGGCCGACCTGTCGATCACGCTCGGACTGAAGCCGGGAAACAACGACGGCGAGAGCAAGTTCGACGACGCCCTCCAGACCATCGTGGCCGCTTGCCGCAAGGCCGGCATCGTGCCAGGCATCCACGCGACCGCGGCGCTGGTCGAGCGGCGGCTCGAGCAGGGCTTCCGGATGATCACGGTCACCAGCGACACGTTGGCCTTGAAGGGTTCGCTCACCGCCGATCTGGCAATCGCCCGTGGCGCCCGTCCGGCCGACGCCAAGTCCGGGGCCATGTACTGAGCCCCCTTGTCAAGCGCGCCGGAGCTGACGGGCCCGGAGCAGCTCGGCCACCGACCACGCCTGGAACGGGCAGCCGGTCGCCCCGTGCGGAGCGCTCCCGTCCGCGGTCTCCGACACGGACCCGAGACCGAACTCGGCGAGGTGACCCACCAGGCCCTCGAGCACTCCATCGATCGAACGGCCCGATCGCACGCACGCCTCGACGTACGGGCCGATCAGCCACGGCCAGACAGTTCCTTGGTGATACGCGATGTCGCGCTCAGCCTGGTTGCCTCGATGCTGGGCCTGGTATGCCGGGTTGGACGGGTCCAGTGATCGCAGGCCGATTGGGGTGAGCAACGGCGCGACAGCGTCGACGACGGCGGCGATCGCCGCAGAGTCGAGCGGGCCACTGGGCAACGCCGCGGCGATGAGCTGGTTGGGTCGCAACGCGTGGTCGTCACCATCGCGCCCATCGACGACATCGGCCAGTGATCCCGTATCGGTGATGAACCGTCGCGCAAATGACGCGCGAGCCCGATCTGCGGCAGCTCGCCACGTGCTGCCGTCGACGTGTTCCTTCACCGCGAGGTCAGCCAGCCGAGTGAGCGCGCTGATCCACAGGGCGTTGATCTCCACCGTCTTGCCGGCTCGGCGAGTGATCGGCGAGCCGTCGACGCGGGCGTCCATCCAGGTGAGGGCCAGTCCATCGGCGCCTTGCGTGACGAGGCCATCGGTGGGGTTGACGCGGATGCCGTAGCGCGTGCCCGCGAGGTGGGCGTCGATGATCGACGAGATCGTTGGCAGCAGCTCGATCAACAGCTCGAGGTCGTCCGTGACCTCGATGTGCCGGCAGACCGCGTGCAAGAACCACAGCGTCGCGTCGGCCGTGTTGTACTCGGGCTGGCCGCCGACATCGGCCGTGTTGGCCAGCATCCCCTCCGAGACAGTCGCCGCTGCTCGCAAGAGCAGCTGTCGGCCTTCGTCGTAGCGACCGGTACAAAGGAACAGGCCCTCGAAGGACGTGAACGTGTCGCGCGACCAGTCGCCGAACCACGGATAGCCGGCGACGACGGTCGGTCCGGCGACGATGAACTGATCGGCGGCATGGGCGAGGACCCGATCAATTGGAGTGCTCGCCTTGGCCCGATGAGCTACTCGCCGGTAGTGCTGCCGTGCCGCGGCGACGATGTCGGTCGCGGTCGGAACGTCGCCGGTGACGTGATCGGCCCACGCCTCGACCTCGGCCACGTCGCCCGGCGAGAGCACGACGGTGAAATCTCCGGCGTGAGCGAGGTCCTCGCTCGCCGGCAAACCTCGGGCCGCTTCCTCGCGTTGATGTGACCCGTACCACCATTCGATCGATGGGTGGAAGCCGGGCCCGCGCACGCGATAGGCGTCGTCGAAGATGAACCCGTCGGCGGTTGTCGCCACCGGGGGCTCGCCGTCAGCGAAGCGCTCGCCGTGGACGTCGCGCCACGTGGCCACCGCCGCGAGTTTCAATTGGACAGGACGCGTTGCATGCACCAATCGATGGACGATGCCGACAGCGGGCCGGCCGTGCAACATCGCCAGCTCCGCTTCGATGACGACGTCGTCGACCTGCCAGGTCCAGCGCGGCACGCCTTCGATCAGTTCGAACCCGGCCAGGTAGTCGTGGCCGTGAGGTGCGATCGCACCGGAATCCCACTCCCTCGTGGCCAGTTCGACGCTGTGGTCGTCGAACACCAGCACTGGATCGAGCGCGGCAAGGCCGAGTCGTCGACCGATCGGCGGTTCGGTCGCGACCACCAGCAGGCCGTGGTACCGCCGGGTGCGCAACCCAGCGACCGTTCCCATGGCAAAGCCCCCGAGACCGTCGGTGACGAGCCACTCTCGACTCGCGGCTGCCTCGAGCGATCCACACACCTGGGTTCCGAAGCGGATGTCCATAGTTGTACCGTGCGCCGGCAACCGTATCCGTGACAGCGGACCGTTGCATGTAGCGAGCCCGAAGTAGGAGAGACTTCACCGGCATGAACGATGCAGAACGCGCCCGGCTCGCCGACCCCGATTGGAAGATCTGGGGGCCGTACGTGTCGGAGCGATCTTGGGGCACGGTCCGTGAGGACTACAGCGAGAACGGCACCGCGTGGGATTCGTTCCCGCACGATCATGCGCGGTCGCGCGCCTACCGCTGGAACGAGGATGGCCTCGCCGGCATTTGCGATAACACCCAGACGCTCTGTCTCGCATTCGCCTTCTGGAACGGGCGCGACCCGATCCTGAAAGAACGGATCTTCGGCCTCACCGGAACGCAGGGCAACCATGGCGAGGATGCCAAGGAGTACTGGTTCCACGAGGACTCGACGCCGACGCACTCGTGGATGCGATGGCGGTACTTCTACCCGCAGTCCGAGTTCCCGTATTCGCAACTCGTCGACGAGAACGACCGCCGCGGGTCGGGCGACCCGGAGTACGAACTGCTCGATACCGGCTTGTTCGACGACGACCGCTATTGGGACATCGTCGTCGATTACGCGAAGGCCGACATCGACGACATCGTCGCCAGGGTCACGATCCGCAACGCCGGGCCCGACGATGCAACGCTGCACGTGCTGCCAACGCTGTGGTTCCGCAACACGTGGTCGTGGGGGCTCGACGACCGCAAGCCCGGCATCGTCGCCGCCGAGAACGGGTTGGTCGCCAACCACCATTCGCATCCGAGCATGCAACTCTCCGGAGACGGCTCGCCGCAGCTGCTGTTCTGCGACAACGAAACGAACTCCCAACGTTTGTGGAACGTCGACGGTGCCGCATTCCCCAAGGACGCGATCAACGACCACGTCGTCGACGGCCACGAAACGACCAACCCGGCGCAGGCCGGCACGAAGGCGGCCTTGTGGTATCAGGTTGCTGTCGCTGCAGGAGCAACTGCGGAGATCACCCTTCGCCTGCACCGCGACGAAGTCGCGCCTACCGCTCAGGCCACCGACGTGCTCTCCGCCCGCCGCGCCGAGGCCGACGAGTTCTACGCCGCGCTGAGGCCAGCGAAGACCACCGATGAAGAGGCCATGGTGCTGCGCCAAGCGCTCAGCGGCATGCTGTGGAGCAAGCAGTTCTACCACTACGACGTCGCTCGCTGGCTCGACGGCGACCCAGCACAGCCGCCTCCACCTGCAGCGCGTCGACAGGGTCGCAACGCGGCATGGAGGCACCTCAACAACCACGACGTGATCTCGATGCCCGACAAGTGGGAGTACCCGTGGTATGCGGCGTGGGATCTCGGTTTTCACGCCGTCGCCCTGGCCCACGTCGACCCGACGTTCGCCAAGGAGCAGCTGATCCTGCTGTGCCGCGAGTGGTACATGCACCCCAACGGTCAGTTGCCCGCATACGAGTGGGCGTTCGGTGACGTCAACCCACCGGTGCACGCGTGGGCTGCACTCCGGGTCTTCGAGATCGATGGGGGCAGCGACTTCGAGTTCCTCGAACGGATGCTGCACAAGTTGGTCATCAACTTCACGTGGTGGGTCAATCGCGAGGACAGTGAAGGCGACAATCTGTTTGCCGGCGGGTTCCTCGGGCTCGACAACGTGGGCGTGTTCGACCGCTCGCAGCCGCTGCCGGGCGGCGGCAAGCTCGTCCAGGCCGATGCCACTGCGTGGATGGGATTCTACTGCACCACGATGCTCGCGATGGCGCTCGAGCTCGCGCAGGAAGAGACGCCCTACGCCGATCTCGCGCTGAAGTTCTTCGAGCACTTCGTGGCGATCGCCAAGGCAACCAATACGCTCGGTGGCGATGGCCTGTGGAGCGAGGAGGACGGGTTCTACTACGATCAGATGCAGTCGGCCGGGGGCCCGGAGATGCTGAAGATCCGGTCGATGGTCGGGCTCGTGCCGCTGTTCGCGGCCGAGTCTCTCGATGATGAGGTGCTCCAGCAACTCCCGGTGTTCGTGGATCGACTACGGTGGTTCTTCGAGAACCGACCCGAGCTCGCGCGGACGATCGCCATCGAGCTCGACGCGGATCATCAGCACCGCCTGCTCG
>JANYKU010000051.1 GCA_025358075.1 Ilumatobacteraceae bacterium | reverse complement strand
GCCGAGGATCACGATGACGATCAGCAATTCAACGAGGGTGAAGCCCTTGTTGTGCTTGGTCTCTTCAACTTCGATGTGGGTTTCCATGTTGGCGTTCCTCCCGCTCTTTTAGGGTTCAATCCACGTTGAGCGCTTTTGGAGCTGCCCCGAAAAGCGCAATGAATGATCGGATTGATCCCCCGCCTCCTTG
This sequence comes from Ilumatobacteraceae bacterium, assembly GCA_025358075.1. GTDB lineage: Bacteria > Actinomycetota > Acidimicrobiia > Acidimicrobiales > Ilumatobacteraceae > JAENVT01. Next base: position 5,516 of record JANYKU010000051.1, on the reverse strand, counting down.
AGAAGAAAATTGGCAAGCATTTCTCAAGTCGTTCGAGTTCAAGACTCGAGGTCGGTATGCCGATAGCTCCTATGTGCGCCGGGCGTGGTGCGACGGCGAAGAAGGAACTGGGATGCGACGAAACGACAAGAGTTGGATGGAATCGGACGAGCCGCTGGAGCCGTTCCTCCCGCTGGAACAGACCGAGTCCGTCGCCACGGCGGCCGCGGAGTTCCGTAACCGCCTGGTCAAGATCGAGCAGCAAGTGTTGTCGCAGTACACATCGATGGCTGCGTATGCGACGATCGCCAAACAGGACACTGCAGCCGTGAAGGTGGAGGCCCGGGCCGATCTCGATCGCTCGCAGGCGACGGTGATCGGGTTGCTCGAGAAGTTGCGCAACGAGGTCAACGCTCGACTCGATCGACTCGAGCGGCGCACCGGCGGCGATCTTTCGGTGGACGATGTCTCTCGGCTCGCCAAGGTCGAGATCGATTTGGCGTCGGCGACGGCCTCACTGCAGCAATGCCTGCAAGAGAATCAAGAGCTCCGCGCCCAGATCGCTGTTGTGGTCGAGCACCGCATGCAAGAGCAGGGTTGGCTGGTCAGTAGCGGCACGACCGAGGGCTTGTCGCTGCGCTGAGCCCTGGCCAGGTCGGCCTACTCCTGGACCAACTCGATCAACGTGCCGAAGCTGCCCTTCGGGTGGACGAATGCAACGGTGGTGCCCCGGCTGCCGGGACGCGGTGCTGCGTCGATCGGTGTCGCTCCGGCGGCGACCATGGCGGCCAGCGCGGCGGCGCAGTCATCGACCCGATATCCGACGTGGTGCAGTCCTTCGCCGCGCTTCTCGATCGCCCGGGCGATCGGCGAATCCGGTCGGGTCGCCGCCGTGAGTTGGATGTAGCTGTCGGCCACCTTGATCAACGCCTCTTCCACGCCGTCGCTCTCGACCACCTCGCGATGGTGCACCTCCGCGCCGAACGCCCTGCGGTAGTAGTCGATCGCCGCGTCGAGGTCGCGAACGGCGATGGCGATGTGGTCGATCTCCGTGAGCAGCATGGTCGCTAGTGAAACAGATCAGCGACGGAAGCGGTGCAGGTTGTCGCCGAGCTTGTCGCGCAACTCGTGGTCGGTCACACCGAGACCCTCGGTAGCTGCCAGACAGAGCACGCCGATCTTTCCTTCGTGAAGGTTGTGATGCACTTGGTAGGCGGCCTCACCGGTCTGCTCCAACGAGAAGATCTGCGACAGCACCGGGTGGATCATGCCCTTGGCGATCAGCCGGTTGGCTTCCCATGCCTCTTTGTAGTTGGCGAAGTGGCTGCCGATCAGCCGCTTGAGGCGCATCCAGAAGTACCGATTGTCGAACTCGAGCATGAAGCCGCTGGTTGCTGCACACGACACTACGGTGGCCCCACGCTTGCCGACGTACATCGACGCCGCAAAGGTCGAACGGCCCGGATGTTCGAAGACGATGTCGGGATCTTCACCGACGAGGTCGCGGATGTCTTTGCCGAACCGCCGCCATTCGCTCTCGTCGTGGGTGTGCTCGTCCTTCCAGAACCGGTAGTCGGCTGCGCGTCGATCGATGACGGCCTCGACGCCCATTGTCCGCAGGATCTCCGCCTTGTCGGCGGACGACACCACGCACACCGGAATGCCTCCGCCGTTGAGCACGTACTGCGTGGCGTACGCACCGATGCCACCCGTGGCACCCCAGATCAAGACGACATCGCCCTGCTTCATCGCCGCCCCGTTGCGCGACACCAGCATGCGGTAGCTGGTCGAGTTGCACAGCGCGTTGACTGCCGCTTCTTCCCACGTGAGGTGGGCCGGCTTGGGAAGCAACTGGTTGACCTTCACCACCGTGAGATCGGCGAGGCCGCCGAAGTTGGTCTCGTAGCCCCAGATCCGTTGGTTGTTGGCCATCATCGAGTCGTCGTGAGATGTCTGATCCTGATCGTCGACGTAGTTGCAGTGCACGGTGACGCGATCGCCCGGGCTCCAGTTGCGAACTGCAGCGCCGACGCGCAGCACCACGCCCGCAGCGTCGCTGCCGACGACTTGGTAGGGCTGGTCGTGTCGTCGCGCCCACTCGCTCTCCCGACCGAGCCGGGCCAGGGGGCCGAACGTGCTGACCGGTTCGAAGATGCTGCTCCACACCGTGTTGAAGTTGATGCTGCTGGCCATCACGGCGACGACCGCCTCGTCGGGCGCGAGCTGCGGAGTCGGGACGGGTCCGACGTGCAGGCTGCGTCGTGGGTCCTTGTCGGCGGAGGCGACACCGACCCACATGTCCTGCTCGGACTTCAACACGTGGGCGGCACGGTATTCGTGCGGGATCGGAAGCTGAGCGAGGTCGTCGCCCGATGCCCCGCTCTCGATGGCCTCGACGATGTGCTCCATGAACTGACGTTACCGACCGGTAGCTCGGCCAGGCCAAACCCCGCCGCGCCCGAAACGCCGGGAGCGGCCACTACCCTTCACTGAGTGGCCAAGGTACGCAGAGCTGGCTTCTGGCGCGCCACGTTCGTTGTCTCGGCGATGATCGTGCTCAGCGCATGTAACCCCAATCGCTTCATCAGTGGTTGGGTTCCGTACTGGAACGCACCCGAAGGCCGACAGGGCTTCACCTCCGCGGCGTCTCCGATGTTCGGTGACATCTCGCCGTTCTTCTACAGCGCTCAGCCCGACGGCACGATCGCACTGGTCGGCTCGGCGAGCCAGCTGAAGACCACCGTCGACGCGGCGCAGTCCCGCGGCATCAAGGTTCTGCCGACGATCACCGATGGAAGCGGCAAGTGGATCATGGCCACGGTCATCCTGGCCAACACCACCAGCCGCACACTGCACGTGCAGAACATCGTGAAGCTCGTCATGGACGGCGGGTTCGACGGCATCGACCTCGACTACGAAGGTTTCGCCTTCTCGGACGGCCAGGATTCCTGGGCGACGACTCAGCCCGTGTGGGTCGCCTTTGTCACCGAGCTGGCGGCGGCGCTTCACGCCAACGGAAAGTTGCTGTCGGTGACGATTCCTCCGACCTGGCTCGCCGGTGGAGCGCCCACCGGCTATCCGGTCTACGCGCAGGCATCGATCGCGCCGGTCGTCGACCGGCTACGGCTGATGGTCTACGACTGGAGCGTCAGCTCGCCGGGCCCGATCTCACCCATGTCGTGGCTGAACCAGGTGATCACGTACACCAACGCCGCCATCCCGGCGGCTTCGGATCGATTGAAGCTGCAACTCGGCGTGCCTTCTTACGGCCGCGACTGGGGGCGGCAGGTGAACTCCTCGGAGATCTGTCCCGACGGGGCACTCAACACCAAGAGCATCGAACTGCAGAACATGCCGGCCGTGATCGATGCCCATGGGGCCACGCCCACGAGGCTCGACCCCAGCAACGGGGAGATGTACTTCACCTACGACGTCGTGGTCACCGGGTACAGCACCAAGCCGATTCCGGCACCGCCGTATGTGCGACCGCCGCATTCGGCTTCGTCGATCCCCGGCGCCGCCCTCGGCACATCAACCGGTCTGCAGCCGGCGCTTCGCCTGACGCCGCCGCTGGTGCAACTTTCATGCACGGTTCGCCATTTCGTCTACTACCCCGACGCCACGAGCATCCAGCAACATGCCCAGGCAGCGCTCGCCAACGGCTGGGCGGGCGTGGTCATTTGGGCACTCGGCTACGAGACTGCCGACGTCTACACGGCGCTGGGCAACACTGCGCCGTAAGGTCTTGAGACGACAGTCTCGATCAAAGAGCTTGGTACGAGCGTTTCAAAGAGAATGGAGCCGGCAATGGCAGGGTCGTACATCGTCGCTGGAGCCCGCACCCCGATCGGCAAGTTGAGCGGGGCGCTTGCCTCGTTCAGCGCAGCCGATCTCGGTGGGATGGCCATCAAGGCGGCACTCGAACGTGCCGGCGTGTCACCTGGTGAGGTCGAACACGTGTTGATGGGCCAGGTCCTGATGGCCGGTCAGGGCCAGGTCCCCTCGCGACAGGCGGCGGTCAAGGCCGGCATCCCGATGAGCGTGCCGAGCGTCAACATCAACAAGGTCTGTTTGTCAGGGCTCAACACGATCTATCTCGCCGATCAGATGATCGCTGCAGGCGAGGCCGACATCGTGATCGCCGGTGGCATGGAGAGCATGACCAACGCCCCGTATCTGGCGATGGGCGCACGCGGAGGTTTCCGGTACGGCAACGCCGAGCTCGCCGACTCGATCATCAAAGATGGTCTGTGGTGTGCCTTCGACGCATGCTTGATGGGCCTCGGCACCGAGCGGTACAACGCCGGCGGGATCACGCGCGAGCAACAAGACGAGATCGCCATGAAGTCCAACGAGCGCGCCGCGAATGCAATCAAGGAGGGTCGCTTCGCCGAGGAGATCACGGCGGTCAGCGTGCAACAGCGACGCGGCGAACCGATCCTCGTCGATACCGACGAAGGTGTGCGGCCCGGCACCACGATGGAGTCGCTCGCCGCGTTGCGACCGGCGTTCGACACCGCCGGCACGATCACTGCTGCGAACGCATCCCAACTCAGTGACGGTGGCTGCGCGCTGGTGATGATGAGCGAACGGGCACTCAAGGCGCGCAACGTTGTTCCGCTCGGACAGGTCGTCGGCTACGGAATGGTGGCGGGGCCCGACAGCGCGTCGCTGTTGCATCAGCCGAGTCGGGCGATCCGCGCCGCGCTCGAACGTGCCGGTAAGAAGGTCGGTGCCATCGATCTCTTCGAGATCAACGAGGCCTTCGCCGCGGTCGGCATCGCCTCGATGAAGGACCTCGACGTCACCGACGAAGTCGTCAACGTCAACGGCGGCGCCATCGCTCTCGGGCACCCGATCGGGATGAGCGGAAATCGTCTGGCGCTGACCCTGCTGCACGAGTTGCGCCGCCGTGGCGGAGGCCTCGGGGCGGCCGCATTGTGCGGCGGCGGCGGTCAGGGCGACGCGTTACTTGTTCGTAGCCTTTGACCTGGAAGTTCAGCAAGAAGTAGTCGTCTGTTCACTATTGGTAGAAGTTGCTTGACATCCGACCGGTGCTGTCGTAATGTAACCGTCACATACGTCGTGACGTTCACTCGTCGCTGACGCACAAGATCTGGGGTACCGCCTCTGGAGCTGGCCCGTCCGCCCGCTACCAGGTCCAGGAGTGGTACCCCAGCCTGTTTTTCCGGTCGAGGCCCGCCCGAGCACTCAGGCAGTGAGCTCTCGGCGGCCCTCCAGGGCGCGACCGAGCGTCAATTCGTCGGCATATTCGAGGTCGCCACCGACGGGCAGGCCACTGGCGATGCGGGTGACCCGAATGCCGAACGGCCGCAGCATTCGCGCCAGGTACATCGCGGTCACTTCGCCTTCGGTGTTGGGGTTCGTGCACACGATCACCTCTTGCACGCCTTCGGGCTCCAAGCGGGCGAAGAGCTCTTTCATCTTCAGCTGTTCGGGACCGACGCCATCGAGTGGGCTCATCGCCCCCAGCAGTACGTGATACCGGCCGTGAAACTCACCGGTCTTCTCGATCG
>JANYKU010000182.1 GCA_025358075.1 Ilumatobacteraceae bacterium | reverse complement strand
CACGGCCGAAGTCAAACCCTGGAACACGGCCTGGATTCCGCGGTTGACGTACGCGGGTATGCCTGTCAACGCCCCCCGGTGCGAGTCGCCGGCGGGGTCGCGGCCCCAGTACACCCACCACCACGCCGACGCCAGCGCCGTTGGGATGGTGGCGATCGCCCCCGCCTTCCAACGCCGACGCATCACCATGAACACCAGCGTCCCGAGGATGAAGAACGGCCCGAACCCGGACGACGACACGGCAACGAGCCCGGCGACGACTCCTAGGCCGTCACGGTGGTCCGGTGGTCCGTCGTGGTCGATCAGGTAGACGTGGACGAGAAATCCCAGCACCGACAAGTTGTACGTCAGTTGGATCGCGAAGACGATGTTCTCCCAGCCACTGCCGAAGACGGCGAGCATTCCGGCGAGAATCGTGGCTGTCCACGGCGTGACGCCGACCCGCAGCATCAGCTTGCGGACCATCACGACGATACCGAGATGGCAGGCGATGGTAGGGATGAGGTAGGGCCAGTACGAGCCGGTTCCGAAGATCGCATGGATGCCGCGGAAGATCAGGATCGGACCCGTCATCCAGTGCCCGTCCTGGGCCATGAACAACATGGCCGCTAGCCCACTGGCGTGGTGAACCTTCTCTCGAGTGAAGATGAACGCCCAGTCATCGCGGATGAACCACTGGTGCCGGCCGACGATGTAGAGAACGAGAACAGAACCGACGAGCGCGGCGCGAAAAGCCCAGTGCGCCCCCTCGTCGGAACGCGCCCACTCTGCATCACGCCGTAGCCGGGCCTCAACGTCCACGGATCACCATGTGCCACCACAGGCCCAGCAGCTGTCTGGCACTACGGGCGATTGCCGGCAGCCGGAAGAACTGCGACTTACCGTGCGGGCGGAAGTAGTGATGCACGGGCGTCTCGACGAAACGGGCGCCGGCACGATCGAACGAGCGCATCATCTCGACGCAGATCACGCCAGAGGTCGAGGTCAACGGCCGGTCGATGATCAATTTCCTGCGGAACAGGCGGAAGTCGCAGTCCGTATCGCGGACCTTCAAGCTGAAAAGTCGTTTGACGACATGGTGGTAGACGCGGCCGATGAGCTTGCGGTGCCAGGGATCGCCCCTACCGATCTTGTAGCCCTGCACGACATCGATGTCGTCAGTGGCCATCGGCACGAGCAGCGCGGCCTCGCGGGCGTCGTACTGCGCATCGCCATCGGTGTAGAAGATCCACTCGTTCTGCGCCGCGCCGAAACCGCTCAGCAAAGCCTTCCCGTATCCACCATTGGTCTCATGATGGATCACTCGCAGCCATGGTCGGTCGTGCGTCATCGAGTCGAGCGTCGCTCGCGAGTTGTCGGCGGAGCCGTCGTTGACGACGATCACCTCGACGTCAGGTACGAGTGGGGTCAATGCCGCGTAGACGTCGTCGACGAGGCCGCCAATGGTTTCTGCATCGTTGTAACAAGGAAACACGGCCGAGATGCTGTTGACGACCGTCATTGGCCGAGTCCCGCCAGCGCCGCGCTGACGCAGTCGATCTCGTCGTCGGACATCTCGGGAAAGCACGGCACGCTGATGCACTCCGCAGCCCAGGCCTCGGCCTCGGGACAGTCGGCATGTTCGAGATTGCGAAAGGCCGGCTGCTGGGTGATGGCCAATGGGTAGTGGATCGCGCTGGCAACGCCGGCGGATTCGAGCTGGGCCCGGGTGCGGGTGCGGTCTGCGCTGCGAAACACAGCGAGATGGTAGGCGTGGTCAGGGTGGGGGGTTTGCCAACGAAGGTCGGGAGCCGCTGCCCGGTAGCGATCGACGATTGCCCGGCGCCGCTGGACATCGTTGCTGAGTTGCGGCAGCGCCAACCGCAGCCATGCCGCTTCGACCTCCGACATCCTGAAGTTCTGGGAGACGTACTCGTGCACGTACTGCGCTGTCATGCCGTGAACGCGAAGGATGCGTACTCGCTCGGCAAGGTCGGCATCGTTGGTGACGACGGCCCCGCCATCGCCGATGCCACCGAGGTTCTTGGTGGGGTAGAAGCTGTATGCAGAAACGATCGAGCGGCCCGGGTCTCGAAGCGCGCCGTGGGCCTGGGCGGCGTCTTCGATCACCACCAGGTCGGTCATGGGTAAGTCCGCCGGATAGCCGTAGAGGTGGACGACGATGATCGCCTTGGTTCGCTCGGTGACCCCGGCGTCGATGCTCTGCGTCGTGACACACGCCGTACTGCGGTCGACGTCGACCGCCCGTGGTACCGCACCGAGCGCGGAGACTGCGGATGCGGTGGGCACTGCGGTGAACGCGGGTACGAGCACCTCGTCGCCCGGGCCGATCCCGGCTGCAGACAGAGCGAGTTGGAGCGCGCCGGCGCCCGACGACACTCCGACGCAGTGTTGCGCTCCCAACCACTGGGCGAATTCGGTTTCGAACGCAGACAGCTCAGCCCCCAAGAGGAAGCTGCCGCTCGCCGCAATTCGTTCCGCCGCTTTCGCGAACGCCGAGGCAAACCGCTGCCCGCGCCGACTCAGGTCGACGACAGGTACCACGGATGTGAACGATAGAAGATCGCGGTGGCTGCCAACCCGTCATCAAGGGATGTCGTTGCCTTCCATCCGAGAGATTCGGCAATCAGCGTGCAGTCAGTGTGGAACGAACCGATGTCGATGCGTTGGTGATCGCCGGGCCACGGGACGAGCTGGAGACCTCCTGCGCTGCCCGTGGCGTGAATGACCGCCGCAGCGATCTCGGCCAACGAGTGATCCACGGCGTGCCCGACGTTGAGCACCATGCCGATCGCTTCCGGCGCAGTCGATGCCAGCAGTGCGTCGACCACGTCGTCGACGTACACGCAATCCCGGCGCTGGGCGCCATCGCCGAAGATGTGGATCTCTTCGCCGAGCAAGCTCTTGCGGATGAAGACCGGGAGAAAGCCCAACTCGTCGCTCGACAACCGCTGGCGTGGCCCATACACATTGGTGAGCCGGAGGCTCGTCGTTGGCATGTCGTAGGCCGAGTGGTACACCAAGTGCAATTGCTCGCCGGCCAACTTGGCCACACCGTTGACATCCATCGGCCTGGTCGGGTGCAGCTCGTCGACGGGTTGCCGAATCGGCTTGCCGTAGACCTGCCTCGTCGACGTGTGCACCACGCGCACCGTCGGATTGACCCGACGGAGGATCTCCAGGAACGAAGCGTGGCAGATCGTGTTGAGGTGAAGGTCGCCGAGCGGATCGTGCATCGAAGCGATGTGACTGACCTGACCGGCGAGGTTGAAGACGACGTCGGCGTCGGCGACCGCATCGGCAACGACCGGCTCTCCGATCTCGGCCTCGATGATCTCGACGTCGAGCCCCTCGACGTTGCGACGGTCGCCGCCGTGCCCGTCGACCAGGGCGTCGATGATCGTGACGTTGGCGCCATGCCGAACCAACCGATGAGAGAGGTTCGAGCCGATGAAGCCGAGGCCACCGGTTACAACGCATGCAGTGGAGGAGAGGTCGCCGGCGGTCACGCCGCGATGATAGGGATCGCGGCGTGTCAAGATCGCTCGCGTGGATGACGACGAATATCGCCGAATGGTGGAAGCCGGTGAGCGCCATTGGTGGTATCAAGCCACTCGGTCACTGCTGGAGATGCTTGTCACTCCCCACCTCGCTCCAGTTGCGAGCACGACCGTCTTCCTCGATGCCGCCGGTGGGTCGGGTGCCACAGGTTCGTGGTTGGCAGATCGAGGCACCACGATCCTCGACGACTATGAACCGGTTGCCCTCAGCGCGGCGGTGCACGATCATGCCGGGTATCGAGCGGTTCGGGCGGACATCAATCATCTGCCGCACGCCGCCGGCACCTTCGATGCGGTCTTGTGCGTAACGGCCCTGTACCACCGGCTGAATCCGAATCCGCAGGCGGTCGTCGACGAGTTCGCCAGAGTCGTCAAGCCGGGCGGTCTGGTGTGCTTGATGGAACCCGGCGGCAAGAAGTTGTGGAGGGGCCACGACGAAGTCACCCAAGGGGCCAGGCGGTTCAGCCTCGCCGAGATGAAAGCGATGGTCCGCGTCGCCGGGCTCGATCTTGTTCGGGCGACGGGCGCCTACTCGTTCCTGGTGCCACCCGCGGCCGTGATGGGGATCGTCGAGCGTCGCTCGAACAAGAGTGATGTGGGTCGAAACGAGAGTGGCCTCGGTGGCGTGCTCGGACAGGTGGCGCGATTGGAGCGGACGTTGTTGCGCAGGGTCAGCCTGCCGTTCGGCCTCTCAGTGATCGCGATCGGGCGAAAGCCGCTCAGTCCGATGGGCGATGCTTGAGGCGTTGCGGTGGAGCCGCAGCCGGATCGACCGGCCAGTGATGTTTGGGATACCGACCGGCTAGTTCTTTGCGGACCATCGCCCACGATCCGGCCCAGAACCCCGGCAGGTCATTGGTGATCTGGATCGGCCGATCCGCCGGCGACAGCAATTCGATCGTGAGTGGAACGTCATTGGCGATCGTCGGGTGGGACCGCGTACCGAACATGTCTTGCACGCGTACCGACACCGTCGGGTTGTCGCGCTCGTAGTCGATGACGGCCGGGCGCCCGGCGGCCGTTGCCAGTGTTGCTGGAACCTGAGCGGCCAGTTGCGTCTGTTGATCCCACGACAGCAACGCGGTCAGCACCATCGCCAAGTCGATGTTGGCAAGGTCGGCGCGGCTTGCGGCGTGCTGCAGGTACGGCGCCAGCCAATCGCCCAACGTTGCCATCAGCGTCTTGTCGTCGACCGCCGGCCATTCGCCTCCGAGCCTCGTTGCGGCAAAAGCCATCCGACGGCGGAGCTGCGTAGCGTGACCCGTCCAGTTCAGGACGGCCAACCTCGTCGCACGCACGCGTTCCAGCAAGGCCGCCACTGTCGCTGCCCCAGGGACCGCGGGGCGGAACTGCTCGTCGAGCAGCATCGACCCGAGCCGTGTCGTCTCGTGCACGACCAGGTCGTCGCGCTGTTTGTCCCACGCGAGGATCTGCTGTCGCTCGACGTCGTCGCCGAGTGATGCGATCAACTCGGCAGGTTCGATTCCGGCGCCGATGCGAACGCGCGCCCCGCTGCGGTTGCCATCGAGGTCGGCGGCGACGATGAATCGTTCGTTGGCGAGTGCGTCGGTTGGCGCAACCCAAGCACCACTGCCGGTGCGCAACTGGAACTGCCCGGGTTGCCTGCGACGCACCGCCACTCGGTCGGGGAACGCCAGTGCGAGCGTGCCTCCGGCGTGCTGGGTAACGACGTCGTCGAGGTCGAGGCGGGTGTTGGCGCGTCTGGCGATGTCGCCGGCACGATCCCGAACCCGGCTGACATCGCGCCGGTCGGCTCGATCGTGGTGATCGTGACCACACACCACGCGTATGCGAAGTGCAAGGTCGGAGGGCAACTCGTCGGCTCGGCCGCGCAACACGTCGCGCTCGTCGAGGATGGCGGCGATGACACAGGCCAAACCCTTGTCGCCCTCCTCGGCCGCGATCACCATGCGGGCCAGGCGCGGGTGCAGCGGCAGCGCCAGCATCGCTCGTCCCGAGTCGGTCGGCCGTCCCGCCGCATCGAGCGCGCCGAGGTGCCGGAGCAGGTCCTGAGCCTGTTTCAACGCCCGAGCCGGGATCGGATCGATGAACCGCAGCTCGTTCACCGGCGTTCCCCACACCGCCAGCTCCAGCGCGACGCCGGCCAGGTCGACCTGCGTGATCTCGGCTTCGAGGTGGGCACGTCGGGTGGTGTGCTCGAGCTTGCTCCACAGCCGGTAGGCCACTCCGGGCTCGGTTCGGCCGGCTCGGCCGGCGCGTTGATCCGCTGATGCCCGACTCGTCGACACCGTCGTCAGTCGGGTCATGCCGCTGCCGAGGTCGTGCCGCGGCACACGTGCCAACCCGGCATCGACCACGATGCGCACGCCGCTGACGGTCAACGACGACTCGGCGATGTCGGTGCTCAGCACGACTCTGCGCCGCCCGATCGGCGACGGCAGCAGTGCCAGATCCTGCTCGGAGATCGAGAGCGCGCCGGCGAGCAGTCGGACGTCGACGGAGTCACCCACGCGCTCGGTGAGGAACTGCTCGACGCGGCGGATCTCGCCGATCCCAGGAAGGAACACCAGAACGTCGCCCGGCTCGTCCTTCAGCGCTCGCAACACGGCCTCGCCGGTCGCTTGTTCGACTCGCGTTCCCTTCATCATCGGAAGCCAACGCATGTCGACCTCGAAGGCGCGTCCGATGCTTTCGATCGTCGGCGCATCGCCGAGCACCTCGCCGAGCTTGGCCACATCGGGGGTGGCCGACATGGCCAGCACCCGCAGATCGGGTCGCACGGTGGCTCGGGAGTCAAGGGTGAAGGCCAGACCGAGATCGGTCGGGACGTTACGTTCGTGTACCTCGTCGAAGATCACCAACCCCACACCGGGCAACTCTGGGTCGTGCTGCAGCCTTCGGGTGAGGACACCTTCGGTCACGACTTCGATGCGCGTGTCTCGGCCGATGTGGCGTTCGTCGCGTGTCTGGTATCCGACGAGCCCGCCGACGTCGGTTCCCAAGAGCGAAGCCATGCGCTGCGCGGCAGCGCGAGTTGCCAACCGGCGCGGTTCGAGCATGACGATCTTGCCGTCGAGCCATTCCTGTTCGATCAGCCACAGTGGAGCGATCGTCGTCTTCCCCGCACCGGGGGGCGCGACCAGCAACGCCGAACCGTGGTGCTCGAGCGCCTCGGCCAGTTGCGAAAGGACGTCGACGACGGGCAGGTCGGCGGCGGCCGCCGGCAGCGTCACGTTCAGCCGAGTGCCGGGGTGCCGTGGAACGGTCCGGGATCCCCAGCCACTGGGATCGTCGGACTGATCCACGCGGTCGCCGTTGCGATCTGCTCGGCAACCTTGCGCCACTCGGTGGCGTCCCAACCTTCGGCGCACGCCTGCAACGTGCCGTCGAGCCGGATGAACACGAACGCAGGAAGCTGGGCCAAGCCGAGGGCGCGCACGAAGAGTCGATCCGGATCGCAGTAGACGAGGAAGTCGTCGGTCAGCGGGCCGAGGAACGCCTTGGCTCCCTCGGCGTCGGCGGTGACCACGAAGTTGACCCGGGCATCGGTGCCGCGCAGGTTTTCGAGGATGCGTGCCGCCGTCTTCAGGACCCACGAGCTCTCGTTGGTGTACGGATCGAGAACCACGCTGGCCAGGTGGAACGTGGTCAGCCACTCCTCGAGGGGTCGTGTGTCACCGCCCAATGCGGTCAACTTGGTATCGAGGGCCGGGTTGCTCGCCACGGCAGCAGACGGTAGCGCGCCAACGCAGCACGCCCCAATGTGGCAGTAGCGTCGCGGATGATGCATCCCATCGAACGTCTGCGTTACGTGGCCAGGGCCTCGGGCGGAGATCAGCGGATGCTGGTCCGCGAGACTGCAGGCGCCTTGCGCGGTCTCGGTTTCGATCCGGCTGGTCTGGTCGTCGCCTGCCGCAGGATCGTGGAGCGACATCCGACCTCCGGGCCGATGTGGTGGCTGTGCGCTTCCGTGCTCGCCGCCGCCGACCCGTACCGGTGCGCGGCGTCGTTGGCCGACGATCTCGAAGCAGACCCGACGCCGGATCTGTTGGTCGAGGCGCTGCCGGATGATGCGACGGTCTGCGTGATCGGCTGGCCCGATCTGATCGGCGAAGCGCTGCTGCGGCGTGGCGATTCGATGGTCTTGGCCGTTGACACCGACGACGGCATGGGCAGCAACGCCTTCGTCCGACGATTGCAACGCGCCGATGTCGATGCCGAGATCGTTCCCGCTGCGGGGCTCGGCGCCGCAGTGCTTGCCAGCGACCTGGTGGTCGTCGAGGCCTCAGCCGCCTGCCCGACGGAGTTGTTGGCCGGGGTCGGTTCGCGGGCGCTCGCCTCGGTCGGATACTGCTCGGAGGTTCCGGTGTGGGCGGTCGTCGGCCGCGGACGCTGCCTGCCCTCGGCGCTGTTCGACGCCATGGCGCGGCGGCAGGCGGAGGTGCGCGCGCCCTGGGACGCACCGTCAGAAGGCGTGCCGTTGGCCCTCTGCAATTGGGTTGTCACCCCCAACGGCGTGCTGCCGACCGCCGACACCACGTTGCAACCCGAGTGCCCGATGTCGTACGAGTTGCTCCGCTCCAGCGCAATGTGACGACGCAAAGTAGCCTCGGTCAATGGCCGGCAAGCGTTCGCAGATCATGATGACCGACGACGAGGTGCAGGCCTACCTCGAATCAGAACGCATTCTCAACGTGGCCACCATCGGCACCACCGGTCACCCGCATCTCGTGGCGATGTGGTTTGCGATGATCGATGCGAAGTTGGTTTTCTGGACGTACGGGAAGAGCCAGAAGGTTGCCAACCTGCGGCGCGATCCGAAGATGACCGGCTTGATCGAGAGCGGCGATTCGTACGACCAACTTCGTGGTGTGGAACTACGTGGTCGGGGCACGATCGTCGACGACTACGACGAGGTCCTCGAGATCGGCAAGGCGGTCGGCGTGAAGTACAACGGTCCGTCCGCGCTCGACGACACTGCGCTGCCGTTCTTCGAGGCTCAGGCGACCAAGCGAGTCGGCGTCATCTTCGAGGTCGAGCACACCCTGAGTTGGGATCACACCAAGCTCGGCGGCAAGTACTGACAGGCAGTGCGGGGCTGGGGCCGCGGCCACGCAGTCCCAAAATGTCCCTCAGGGACATTTGATACCTGCGCCGGCAGCCAGCTCCACAGGCTCATCGATGCCCACGCGGTGAACGCGACTCGCCGGCTGCCACGGCGAGTTGGCCGGCGATCCGCTCGTGGTCGGAGTCGATCAGGCCGACCGTGACGCGCAGGTGCGGGGAGTCGTCGCGTACTTGGAACGGTTCGCCCGGCGCGGCCCCGATTCCTTGCGCCGCGAGGGTGACCAGCGCCGAACGCTCGTCGGCGACGGTCATCCACAGATTGATCCCATCGCTGCCAGTGACGCCGACGCCATGCGACTCGAGGACGTTGGCGACGAGCTGCCGTCGGCGCGCGTACTCGGCACCCGCCGCGGCCACCGTGGCGATCGTCGCCGGGTCGTCGAGCATCTCCAGCAGCACGGCCTGCAAGATGCGACTGCTCCAGCCGGGTCCGAGCAGACGTCGGTTGGCGACGGCGTTGACCACATCGCCGGCGCCACCCACGGCGGCGAGGCGAAGATCCGGACCGTGGCTCTTCGAATAGCTGCGGATGTGCACAGTGCGTTCGGGCAGCCAAGAACCGGTGCTGACGAGTGCCCCGGTGGCGATGTCGCCGGAGTGGTCGTCTTCGATCACGATCGCCGACGTGTTGGCGAGTGCCGCGGCAAGCAGCGCCACTCGCTGCGCGGTGGTCGTGACACCGGTGGGGTTGTGGGCTCGCGGCTGCAGGAACACGGCAACCGGTTGGCGATGCAATGCGGCGATGAACTGGGCGACGATCGGGCCCTCGTCATCGAGATCGACACCGATGACCTCGGCTCCGAGCTCGTCGAGGAGATCGAGCAGGGGAGGAAATGTCGGGTGCTCGACCACGACCCTGTCGCCGAGGCGGACGACGATCTGGGCGACGCGGTCGAGCGCGTCCATCGCCCCGTCGACGACGGTCAATGCTTCGGCCCTGAACGGCCAGCCGTCGATGAGCCGTGCTTCCAGCTGAGGCAGCACCGGATGATCGAGGTAGCTCGAGGTCAACGATTGGCGGCTGACCTTGGCGACTGCCGGACCGAGATCGGGGAGAAGGCTCGATGGTGGCGTGCCGGTGGAGAGGTCGAGGGCGAAGTGACCCGGCCCCTCGGTGACCCTGCGGTAGCGACGTGGTGACCCGGGGCCGGTTGGCTGCCGCACGAAGGTGCCCTGCCGGCCGCGAGCATCGATCGCCCCGACCGCGGTCAACGTCTGCCAGGCCTCGCTGACGGTTGTCGGCGAGACGCCCAACGACTTCGACAATTCTCGAACGGTCGGAAGGCGAGTGCCGATGGTGAGATCGCCGCGCGTGATCATCCGTCCGACCGCCGCGGCGATGCCGCGGGCGCTGCGATCCTCGATGGCTTCGGTGAACCGGGTCGTCATTGTGCGGTAACAATACTCGTATTGTGCGCCTTCAGCTGTCACATTACGATCGCGGCCATGCCGAACATCGTGCGAGCAGCGCTTCTCCAAACCGACTGGGCCGGGACGAAGGAGGCGATGATCGACAAGCACGAGCAGGCTGCGCACGATGCCAAGGCCGAGGGCGCGCAGGTCATCTGCTTCCAAGAGCTGTTCTACGGCCCGTACTTCTGCCAGGTGCAAGACACCCAGTACTACAGCTACACCGAACTGATCCCCGATGGCCCGACCACGCAGCGGTTCCTCAGCATCGCCAAAGAGCTCGGCATGGTCATGGTGCTGCCGATGTACGAGCACGAGCAGGCCGGCATGTACTACAACACGGCCGCCGTCATCGATGCCGATGGCACCTACCTCGGCAAGTTCCGCAAGCAACACATCCCGCAGACGAAGGGGTTCTGGGAGAAGTTCTACTTCCGCCCCGGCAACGGCGGCTACCCGATCTTCGAGACCGCCGTCGGCAAGGTCGGCGTCTACATCTGCTACGACCGGCACTTCCCCGAAGGTTGGCGTGCGCTCGGCCTCAACGGCGCAGAGATCGTGTTCAACCCGTCGGCCACACACCGCGGGCTCAGCGAGTACATCTGGCGAATCGAACAGCCCGCCGCGGCGGTCGCCAACATGTACTACGTCGGGGCGATCAACCGCGTCGGCATCGAGCCGCTCGGCGACGACGACTTCTACGGCCAGAGCTACTTCGTCGATCCAGAGGGCAAGTTCGTCGGCGATGTCGGCGATGCGTTCAAGCCGGAGCTGATCGTTCGCGACCTCGACCTCGACAAGATCAAGCAAGTCCGCGATCGCTGGGCGTTCTATCGCGATCGCCGACCCGACGCCTACGACGAACTGGTGGAGCGCTGAGCATGGCAACGACCCTCATCAAGAACGGCCGGGTCATCTCGACCACGGGTGTCATCGCCCAAGACGTGCTGATCACCGACGAGGTCGTCACGGCGCTCGGGGCTCCGGCCTTCTTCACTGAAGAGGGCTGCGACCGCGTCATCGATGCCTCCGGCAAGTACGTGATCCCCGGTGGTATCGACGTGCACACCCACATGGAAATGCCGTTCGGTGGCACGTTCGCCAGCGACACGTTCGAGACCGGGTCGCGGGCCGCGGCGTGGGGTGGCGTGACGACGATCGTTGACATGGCGGTGCAGAACACCGGTGGCAACGTGCACACCGCACTGGCCGACTGGCACCGCAAGGCCGAGGGCGAGTGCGCCGTCGACTACGCCTTCCATCAGATCATCGGCGGCGTCGACGAGGAGTCGTTGAAAGGCATGAAGTATCTCGTCGACCACGAGGGCGTCACCAGCTTCAAGCTGTTCATGGCCTACCCCGGCGTGCTCTACAGCGACGACGGCCAGATCCTGAAAGCTATGCAGAGTGCCGCCGAATGCGGGGCCATGATCATGATGCACGCCGAGAACGGCATCGCCATCGACGTGTTGGTGCAGCAGGCGTTGGCCCGCGGCGAGACCGATCCCAAGTACCACAGCTACACCCGACCGTCACCGCTCGAAGCCGAAGCAACGCATCGTGCCATCGCGCTCAGTCACGTTGCCGGAAACGTGCCGCTCTACATCGTGCACATGTCCGCCGGTGACGCCCTCAACGAGGTCGCCGCCGCTCGGCACCATGGTCGCAACGTGTTCGCCGAGACCTGCCCGCAGTACCTGTGGTTGACCCTCGAGGAAACACTCGGCAAGCCCGGCTTCGAAGGTGCCAAGTGGGTCTGCAGCACGCCGGTGCGCAGCAAGGATCACGACCCCGATTACATCGGCCAGATGGGTCACGGTCACCAGGGCGACCTGTGGAAGGGCTTGCGCATGAACGAGCTTGCTGTGGTGTCGACCGACCACTGCCCGTTCTGCATGAAAGATCAGAAGGAGCGCGGCATCGGAAACTTTGCGGCGATCCCCAACGGAATCGGCGGCGTCGAGCATCGCATGGAGCTGATCTACCAGGGGGTTGTCGCCGGCGAGCTCTCGCTGGAACGGTGGGTCGAGACGTGCTGCACCACACCGGCGCGGATGTTCGGGATGTACCCGAAGAAGGGCGTGATCGCCCCTGGCAGCGACGCCGACGTCGTCATCTGGGATCCCAACACCAAGACCAAGATCGGTATCAACGACAAGCACCACATGAACATGGATTACTCGGCTTGGGAGGGGTGGGTGATCGACGGCAAGGTCGACACGGTGTTGTCGCGCGGCGTTGTCGTCATCGAGAACGATCAGTACACGGGTCGAAAGGGTCATGGTCAATACATCAAGCGTGGGCTCTCGCAATATCTCGTCTAGTCCGCTCGGGGAACATCATCATTCGTTGCTCGACACGGCCGGGAAATGCACCCGGCCTACCGTCTCGCAATCGAATGATGATGTTCCCCTCGCTACTCAACAAATCACACGTTTCGACGGCTGCTCACTTGCCGTCGGATTTAAGGAAAGGGAATCTGAACGATGAATCGCATATCGCACTGGATTGACGGGAAGGTTGTCGAAGGGACCTCGGGGCGGTCGGGGGTGGTTTGGGATCCGGCTACTGGGACTCAGCAGGCGGCTGTGGATCTGGCTTCTGTTGCGGAGGTCGATCACGCGGTGGCTGTGGCCAAGGCGGCGTTTCCGGCTTGGCGGGCGACGAACCTTTCGCGGCGAGCCGAGGTGATGTTCCACATGCGCGAGTTGGTCGATGCCAACCGCAAGGAGATCGCTTCGCTCATCAGCAAGGAGCACGGCAAGGTACTGGGGGATGCACTGGGTGAGGTCGCCCGTGGCTTGGAGAACATCGAGTTTGCGTGCGGGATACCCAACCTGCTGAAGGGTGGCTACAGCGAGCAAGCCAGCACGGGCATCGACGTGTACAGCATCAAGCAGCCGCTCGGTGTGGTCTCTGGCATCACCCCGTTCAACTTCCCTGGCATGGTGCCGATGTGGATGTTCGCAAACGCCCTGGCGTGCGGCAACACCTTCATCCTCAAGCCCAGCGAGAAGGATCCGTCGACCAGCATGTTGATCGGCGAGCTGCTGAAGCAGGCCGGGCTTCCCGACGGCTGCTTCAACGTCGTCAACGGCGACAAGGTCGCGGTCGACCGCCTCCTCGATCATCCCGACGTCGCCGCCATCAGCTTCGTCGGCTCGACCCCGATCGCCAAATACATCTACGAGACCGGTACCCGCAACGGCAAGCGCGTTCAAGCTCTTGGCGGCGCCAAGAACCACATGCTCGTGCTGCCCGACGCCGACCTCGACATGGCTGCTGACGCCGCCGTCAGCGCGGCATACGGGTCTGCGGGCGAGCGGTGCATGGCGATCTCGGTCGTGCTGGCCAGTGAGGCCATCGCCGACTCGCTCGTCGCCAAGATCAAGGACCGCATCCCTGCAATCAAGGTCGGCCCGGCCAGCGAGTCCGAGAGTGAGATGGGCCCGTTGATCACCGGCGAGCACCGCGACAAGGTCGCCGGTTACATCGCTGGTGCCGCAGGCGAAGGCGCGACACTGGTCGTCGACGGACGGCAAGGCGCACCCGGCGGAGGTTTCTTCCTCATGCCGTCGCTGATCGACAACGCCAAGCCGGGAATGGCCTGCTACGACGACGAGATCTTCGGGCCGGTGCTCACGGTCACGCGCATCAGCGGCTACCAAGAGGGACTGCAGCTGATCAACGACAACCCGTACGGAAACGGCACGGCAATCTTCACACGCGACGGCGGGGCTGCGCGTCAGTTCGAGTTCGACGTGCAGGTCGGAATGGTTGGCGTCAACGTTCCGGTCCCCGTGCCGGTGAGCTACTACAGCTTCGGAGGGTGGAAGGCCAGCTTGTTCGGCGACACCCACATGTACGGCCCAGAGGGCGTCAACTTCTACACCAAGACGAAAGTCGTGACCTCCAGGTGGCCCGACCCGAGAACCAGCTCGGTCGATCTCGGCTTTCCCCAAAACCGATGAGGCTCGCGCGAGTACCGGCCCTGCCGACGGCCGCCGTTCAGGGGCTTCGGCGACGCTCGGTGTTCGTCCTTCGACACGGTCGCCAAACCCCGGCGACCTACCGTCTCAGGATCGAACTCCGACCGTCGCCTCGCGTGCGCATTGTTCGGCATCTCCCTGAGTCTGCAGCGCCGCCCAGCGCCTGGTGTCTGCCACGATCGTTGCCTTGTGGGATCAACAGCAAGGGGCGGGCCGTGGTTCGACGACGAGACGATAGGTCGGCTCGGTTCCCGACCGTGTCGAGGAGCGAACCACGGGCTGCACCGCAGCGGGCGTCGTTTCTCGAGATTGGGAGAGAGGGCTAATGGAGTTCGGAGTGGTGCTGCAGACGACACCTCCCGCCGCGAGGGTGATCGATCTGGCGAGACGGGCCGAGGCCTATGGGTTCACCCATGTCTGGGCGTTCGACTCGCACATCTTGTGGGAAGAGCCGTACGTCATCTTCAGCCAGATCCTCGCCGAGACCCGCAAGGTCGTCGTCGGGACGATGGTGACCAATCCGGCGACGCGCGACTGGACCGTCACGGCCAGTCTCTACGCAACGCTCAACGAGATGTACGGCAATCGCACCGTCTGCGGGATCGGCCGCGGCGATTCGGCGGTGCGAGTCACCAACGGGGCGCCGACAACGTTGGCCACACTCCGCGAAGCCGTGCACGTCATCCGTGAACTGGCCAACGGACGTAGCGTCGACTACAAGGGCTTGCAACTCCGCTTCCCATGGTCGACCGGCAGCACGCTCCAGGTCTGGGTCGCGGCATATGGCCCCAAGGCACTCGCTCTCGCCGGCCAGGTGGCCGATGGGTTCATCCTGCAACTGGCCGACCTGTCGATCGCCGAATGGACGATCGGTGCGGTACGCGATGCCGCCGCAGCCGCGGGCCGCGATCCCGCCGACATCACCATTTGCGTCGCTGCTCCGGCGTACGTCACCGACGGAACGGAGGAGGGGCTCGCTCACGGGCGCGAGCAATGCCGGTGGTTCGGCGGGATGGTCGGAAACCACGTGGCCGACCTTGTCGCCCGCTATGGCGACAGCGGTGCGGTTCCTCAGGCGTTGACCGACTACATCAAGGGCCGCGAGGGCTACGACTACAACGAACACGGCCTGGCAGGCAACCCCCACACCCAGTTCGTCCCCGACGACATCGTCGACCGTTTCTGCATCGTCGGCCCGGTCAGTACCCACATCGAACGGATGACCGCGTTGAAGGCGCTCGGTGTCGACCAGTTCAGCATCTATCTGCAACACGATGACAAGGACCACACGCTGCAGATGTACGGCGAGAAGGTCATGCCGGCGGTCGCAGAAACGGTCAAGGCCAGGGCGTGACCGATCGCAGCTCGGCGAACACGATGTCAGCACGCGTTCGCAAGTTGGTCATGTTCCCGGTGGCGTTTGCCTTCGTCGCCGCCGCGTGGGAGGGCTACAAGGCCATCGGGCCGGCCAATGGTGGGCGGCTCCTGGGCATGCGGTTGTTGCCACGTACCAATAGCCGAACGATGCCTCACGTTTGGGAGATGGTGTCGCGACTCGGGCGTCCGGAGGTGCGCGGCGGGAAGCAGACGATCCTGTCCGTGGTCACTGCGGCAACCTGGTATTCGTTCAGAGTTGCCTTCACCGCATTCGTGATCGGCGCCGTGCTCGGCGTTGCCGTCGCTGTTCTGATGGCTCGCTTCCGGCTCGTCGAGCGCGGGCTGATGCCGTACCTGATCATGTCGCAGACCGTCCCGATCATCGTGCTCGGCCCCCTGATCATCGGGCTGATGGCGTACGGCAGTCGCGACCTCGTCTCCAAGACGTGGATCGCGGCGACGTTGCTCGGGGTGTTCTTGGCCTTCTTCCCCGTGGCGGTCGCCACACTTCGTGGACTTCAATCGACGCCACCCGCCTCGATGGAGTTGATGGATTCGCTGGCTTCGCCGTGGTGGCGCACGCTGTCGAAGCTGAGGTTCCCCGCGGCGGTGCCGTTCATCGCCCCGTCGCTACGAATCGCCGGCGCCTCGGCCGTGGTCGGTGTCGTCGTCGCCGAGATCTCGCTCGGCATTCGCGCCGGCGTCGGCAGGCTGATCCTGTCGTACGGGCAGGAGGCGACGTCCGACCCGCCAAAGTTGTACACGGCCGTGTTCGGTGCGGCGGCGCTCGGTCTGGTGATGGCGCTCGTCGTTGCCGTGATCGATCGGCAGATGATGCGCCGGCATCCTCCGGAAGGGGTTTGATGGACACCGCCGTCCCAAATCCCGCTGTAGTGGTGAGCGGTGTCCGCAAGGTCTTCAATCGGGGCGCGACCAACCAGGTCGACGCGCTCATCGACATCGACTTCACGGTGCAGCGCGGCGAGTTCGTCTCGCTGATCGGTCCGTCGGGCTGTGGCAAGTCCACTCTCTTGCGTCTGATCGCCGATCTCATCGAGCCGACGGATGGGACCTTGGTGGTCAACGGCAAGCCTGCTCATCAGGCCCGCCTCGATCAGGACTACGGCATCGCGTCCCAGCACAGCGGACTGTTCGACTGGCGCACGGTCGAACGCAACATCGAACTACCGTTGGAGCTCAAGGGTTGGGACAAGAGCCGGCGTCGCGCACGCAGCGCCGAGATGCTCGCCCTGGTGAAGTTGTCGGAGTTCGCCACGCACATGCCGTGGCAGCTGTCGGGCGGGATGCAGCAGCGGGTCGCCATCGCCCGCGCCCTGGCCGCCCATGCCGAGCTGCTGTTGATGGACGAGCCGTTCGGCGCGCTCGACGAGATGACTCGTGAGCACATGCAAGCCGAGTTGCTGCGCATCTGCAGCGAGACCGGTACGACCGTGGTGTTCGTGACGCACTCCATCCCAGAGGCCGTGTATCTCGCCGACCGCGTCGTGGTCATGTCGCCGCGCCCGGGGCGCATCACGGCGATGGTCGATGTCGGGCTCGGACGTGACCGGTCGGAGCTCACCCGCGAAGCCACGGAGTTCTTCGACCGGGTGACGGAGGTCCGCGAGGCGTTGCGGGGCACCCATGTCGGCGACCCGATCATGGGGGTCGACGACCGATGACCATCATTGCGGCGCGCACCAGAGACAGCCTTGCCATCGTTCTGCCACCCGTCATCTTCGGCGTGGTCTTCGTCGCCCTGTGGCAGGCATGGGTCGAGATCGAAGATGTGCAGCCCTACGTCATCCCCAAGCCAACGGCGATCCTTCAGTCGCTGTTCGACGATCCCAATCTCGTCACCAAGGCCTGCGTCGTCACGGGAGTCAACGCACTCGTGGGCCTGATCCTCGGGTCGATCCTTGGTTTTGTTGGCTCGGTCCTCACCAATCGGTTTCGCCTCGTGGCTGATCTCGTCAATCCACTCGCCGTCACCGTGGCGGCGGTCCCGGCAGTTGTGATCGTCGGTGTGCTCAATAACATGTACGCCCTCGACAGCCAGATCGGTCGCCGCCTGATGGTCAGCATCGCGGTCTTCTTCATCGTCTTCGTCCAGGTCACGAAGGGTCTCCGGCACAACAACCCGACACAGATGGAGTTGATGCAGTCGTACGCGGCAAGCCCGCGGCAGGTGCTGGCCAAGGTCCGCGTGCCCAACACCATGCCCTTCCTGTTCACGGCGATTCGCACGGCCGCGCCGATCGCGGTCATCATCGCTCTCGTCAGCGAGTACTTCGGCGGCACTCAAGACGGTCTCGGAACCAAGATCTCCGGCTCACTCAATGGCTCGAACAAGGCTCTCGGCTTCGCCTATGTCGTCGGCGGATCGATCGTCGGGCTGTTGTTCTTCGCCGGTTCAAGTCTCCTGGAATACCTCGTCGTGCCGTGGCAGCGGCGTCGACGACCCGGGTGAAACCAATATCAACCACAAAGGGGAGAAGATGCACACGAAACGTTTGGTCAAGGCGACAGCCGTCTTGAGCCTTGCCGCATTGCTGGGCGTGGCATGCGGCAGCGATGCGAAGTCATCCAGCGGCACAACGCCGACCGGCGCAGGGCTGGCGGTCGATGTGTCGAAGTGCACCAAGCCGACAGGCGCCAAGGTGAAGTTGCAATTGCAATGGGTCACCCAAGCACAGTTCGGTGGGTACTACGCCGCCGTCGACAAGGGCTTCTACAAAGATGCCGGGCTCGACGTTCAGATCGTCGAGGGCGGCGTCGACATCCCACCGCAAAAGACACTGGCAAGCGGCGCCGTCGACTTCGCCATCTCGTGGGTGCCGAAGGCGCTTGCCGAGCGTGAAGCCGGTGCCAAGGTCACCGACATCGCCCAGATCTTCCAGCGCAGCGGCACGTTGCAGGTCAGCTTCAAGGCCAAGAACATCACGTCGGCGAAAGACTTCAAGGGCAAGAAGATCGGCAACTGGGGCTTCGGCAACGAGTACGAGATCTTCGCCGCACTTTCCAAGGACGGTCTCGATCCGGCAAAGGATGTCACCCTGCTCGCCCAGAACTTCGACATGAACGGCTTGCTCTCTGGCGACATCGACGCGGCCGAGGCGATGACCTACAACGAGTACGCCCAAGTGTTGGAAGCGAAGAACACGGCGACCGGCGCGCTGTACACACCTGCTGATCTCAACGTGGTGTCGTACGAGAAAGAAGGCGTCGGAATGTTGCAGGACGCCATTTGGGCCGACCAGACCAGACTCGCCGACCCCGCCTACTGCGGCGAGGCGATCGCCTTCGTCAAGGCATCGCTGAAGGGCTGGGCATTCTGCCGGGACAATGCCCAGGGCTGCCGCGACATCGTCGTCAGCAAGGGCTCCAAGCTCGGCGCCACGCACCAGCTGTGGCAGATGAACGAGATCAACAAGCTGATCTGGCCGTCGACGATCGGTGTCGGCGTGATCGATCAGGCAGCTTGGGACCGCACCGCCAAGATCGCCAGCGAGACGAAGAACCTCGATGGCAAGACGGTTTTGACCAAGGCACCCGACCCCGAGTCGTACACCAACGACATCGTCAACGAAGCGATCAAGCAGTTGAAGGCCGAGAACATCGACGTCAACGGGGCGAGCTTCGCCCCACTCACGGTCACCTTGACTGAGGGTGGCGCCTGACCGCCTCATCAGGCTCAACGGTGGAAGGGCGGGTCGCTTCTGCGGCCCGCCCTTCTCGCGTCGTGTCGTCGGCCCCGTGGATCTTCACCGTGTTGTGGAGCACGGGGTTCGTCGCCGCCCGGTATGCCACGTCCGATACAGGTCCGCTGACGTTCCTCGCCGCTCGGATGGTGCTCGCCGCGGTTGCGCTCGCGGTCGTGGCCGCGTTGCGGACGGCAACGCGAGTCGACCGCAAGCTCGTTCCGTGGGTGGTGCTCGCCGGGATCGGCATGCACGTCCTGTACCTCGGCGGGGTCTTCGTCGCCATTGATCATGGCCTTCCCGCCGGGGTCAGCGCGTTGATCGCCGGACTGCATCCAGTGCTCACCGCCCTGGCATCGCGCCGGGTGCTCGGCGAACGGCTGATCCGGCTGCAGTGGATCGGTGTCGGCCTCGGCTTTGTCGGAGTGGTGGCGGTCGTCATCGATCGCTTGCTGACGCACTCGAGCGGGATCACGGCGATCACGATGGGTGCATCGGCAGTCAGCGTTGTCGGCATGGCCGGCGGCACGCTGGTGCAACGCAAGAAGTGCTCGACGATGCCACTGCTGTGGGGCACGGTGATCCAATACGCCGGCGCAGGTGTCGTGCTCGTCATCCTGGCCTCGGTGTGGGAGCACATCGACTTCCACATCACCGGCCGGTCGCTGTTCGCCCTGTTGTGGGCGGTCGTTGTGCTGTCGATCGCGGCCGTGCTGCTGATGCTGTGGTTGCTCCAGCGAAGGGCCGCGTCACAGGTGACCAGCTTGTTCTTCCTCACCCCGGCGCTCAGCGCGGTCGAAGGGTCGATCCTGTTCGGCGAGCGGTTGGGTGCGCTGGCCCTGGTCGGATTGGCCATTTCATTGCTTGGTGTCGCCTTTGTGACCCGTAAGACGATATAACGTCTGAACAGCGGGACGGCAACGAGGCCGCCTGTCTGCGGGAGGAGGTGCCCTATGACGGACACCGTAGAACGCTCAGCTGGGCGTGAACCTGAGACCATTACACGCGTTGTCGTGAGGTTTGCAGGCGATTCTGGCGATGGCATGCAGCTCACGGGCGACAGGTTCACCTCGGTGAGCGCAGCGTTCGGCAACGACCTGTCGACTCTGCCCGAGTACCCGGCCGAGATCCGCGCGCCAGCGGGCACTGTCAACGGTGTATCCAGCTTCCAGGTGCAGATCAGTGATCACGACATCACCACCCCTGGCGATGCACCGAGCGTGTTGATCGCCATGAACCCTGCGGCACTCAAGGCCGACCTCAACCGGCTAGAGCCGCATGGTCTGTTGATCGTCAACAGCGATGCATTCACCGAGCGCGATCTGGCCAAGGCCGGGTACGCGTCCAACCCGCTCGCCGACGAATCTCTGGCCGGTTACCGCGTCGTCGAGGTGCCGATGACCTCGCTCACGCAGAAGGCCACAGAGCCCTTGGGCGTGAAGCCGCGCGACGCCGAACGCTCCAAGAACTTCTTCGCACTCGGGCTCGTGTCGTGGCTGTATTCGCGACCCACCGAGCCGACGCTCGAGTGGATCTCCACTCGGTTCAAGGACGACCTCGTTCGCGTCAGCAACGCAACCGCGTTCACCGCCGGCTTCAACTTCGGCGAGACCACCGAGCAGTTCGAGCATCGTTTCGTGGTGCTCCCGGCCAAGCTGCCACCGGGTGAGTACACCAACATCAGTGGCAACGTCGCGCTCGCCTGGGGCCTTGTAGCCGCAGGTCAGTTGGCCAAGCTGCCGATCTTCCTCGGCAGCTACCCGATCACCCCGGCCAGCGACATCCTCCACGAACTGTCCAAGCACAAGCACTTCGGTGTTCGCACGGTTCAGGCCGAAGACGAGATCGCTGCGGTCGGCATGGCGCTTGGCGCGGCCTTCGCCGGGCACCTCGGTGTCACCACCACCAGCGGTCCAGGTGTCGCCCTGAAAAGCGAGACCACCAGCCTTGCGGTGTCGTTGGAGCTGCCGCTCCTGATCATCGACGTGCAACGCGGCGGACCGTCCACCGGCTTGCCGACCAAGACCGAGGCAGCCGATCTCAACATCGCGATCTATGGCCGGCACGGCGAAGCCCCGCTTCCCGTGATCGCCGCGTACAGCCCTGCGAATTGCTTCGACGCCGCCATCGAGGCGGCGCGCATCGCCCTGAAGTACCGCACGCCGGTCATCCTGCTCAGCGACGGCTACATCGCCAACGGCAGCGAGCCATGGCTGCTGCCCGACGTCGCCTCGTTGCCCGACATCTCCGTGCCGTTCGCCACCGAGATGAACCACACCAACGACGATGGCACCACCGAGTTCTGGCCATACCTGCGCGACCCCGAAACGCTCGCCCGGCCGTGGGCCATTCCCGGCACACCCCATCTCATGCACCGCGTCGGCGGGCTCGAGAAGGAAGATGGCCGAGGCGACATCAACTACACCCCGGAGAACCATCAGCGGATGGTCGATCTGCGTGCTGCCAAGATCGCCGGCATTGCCTACGACATCCCGCCCGCCGTCGCGGTTGGCGATGTCGACGACGCCGACGTCTGCATACTCGGTTGGGGTTCGACCTGGGCGGCGATCGATGCGGCGGTGCAACGCACCCGCCGCCGGGGGCTGAAGGTGGCGTGGGTCCATCTCACCCATGTCAACCCACTGCCGCCCAACTTGGGTGAGGTGCTGAAGAAGTATCCACGGGTCATCGTGCCAGAGCTCAACCTCGGCCAGATGTGCCGGATCGTGCGTGCCAACTACCTCATCGACGCCAAAGCCGTCACCAAGGTGCAGGGCCTGCCGTTCACCGCACGCGAACTTGAAGATGCCATCGAAGGAGCCTTGCAATGAGCGACACCATCGTGCCGGTCACGACCAAGAAGGACTGGACCAGCGATCAAGAGGTGCGTTGGTGCCCGGGATGCGGCGACTACGGCATCTTGCTGGCCGTGCAGCAGCTCATGCCCGAGCTCGGGATCGCCCCCGAGAACACCGTGTTCATCAGCGGGATCGGTTGCAGCAGCAGGTTCCCGTACTACATGAACACCTACGGCATGCATGGCATCCACGGTCGCGCCCCGGCCATTGCCACCGGTCTGGCGGTCGCTCGACCCGATCTCGACGTGTGGGTCATCACCGGCGACGGCGACGGGCTCTCGATCGGCGGCAATCACCTCATCCACGCTCTGCGCCGCAACGTCAACCTCACCATCTTGCTGTTCAACAACCGCATCTACGGGCTGACGAAGGGCCAGTACTCGCCGACCTCCGAGATCGGCAAGGTCACCAAGAGCACCCCATTCGGGTCCGTCGATCCGCCGTTCAACCCGCTGTCGGTTGCACTCGGGGCCGAGGCCAGCTTCGTCGCCCGCACGCACGACCTCGACCGCAAGCACATGATGGACATCTTCCGGCAGGCCCACGCCCACCGTGGTTCGTCGTTCGTCGAGATCTTCCAGAACTGCAACGTCTTCAACGACGGCGCGTTCGACGACGTCACCAGCCGCCAGGTGCGCGAAGAGATGATGATCGATCTGCGCGATGGGCAACCGATCAGGTTCGGTGCCGGCGGCCACAAGGGCGTCGTCATGGGTACCGACGGGCAGTTGCGCATCGTCGAGGTCGCCGATGTCGGTGAAGATGCGATCCTCGTGCACGATGCGCACCGCGACGATCCGGGTCTCGCGTTCGCTTTGGCCCGGTTGTCCCACGACGACCATTCGGCGACGACCTTCGGCGTGTTTCGCGATGTCGACCGTCCCGACTACGGCATGGCCGTCGGCCGCCAACTCGCCGAGACCTCGTCGAAGAAGGGCCCGGGCGACCTCGCCACCTTGTTGCGCAGCAACGGCACCTGGGCCGTCGTCTGACGATCTCCTCCTAACCCCCGAGCCAGCTTGGGCGCGATTCCGGCACTGGGGGTGCGGTTTTCGCGCCCAAGGCACGTCGACCGAGAGTCAGTCGGGCGGGCGGGGGACGCCGTGTGGGTCTGGCGGTCGCTCGCCGCGCAGCTGGGCGACGACGGCGACAAGGCGGGCCATCACCAGGTCGGCGCCGAGTCGAACTTCGTCGACGGTGGGTTCGGTCGTCCCGCCGATGTTCATCAGCGCACGAACATCGATCGGAGCCCCGATGCGGGTCGCGACCTTCGGTCGGCGGATCACGTTGAGCAAGAGCGTCGGTACCACTCGGTGTTGACCGACGACCCGGTGGGCGCCCACCATCGCCACCGGCACGATTGGGGCACCGGTGCGCAACGCCAACCGCACCGCGCCGGTCTTGGCTCGTTCCGGCCACATCATCGGATCGCGGGTCAGTCGACCTTCCGGAAAGATGCCGACCGCCTCGCCATCGGCCAGGGCAAGTTCCGCTTCGTCGAGCGACGACGCCGCGTCGACTGCGCCGCGCTTGACCTTGATGAACCCGAGCCTGCGCGCCACCAAACCCAGCACCGGTGCGTTGAAGACACCCGAAGTTGCCAGGAGCCGCAACGACCGACCCATTCGACGGCAGGCCAGCGCCAGCAAGATGCCATCGGCGTAGCTGGTGTGATTGGAGATGACGATGATCGGCCCGGATGGGAGTTGGCGGGCCGCTTCGCGCCGGCCACGCTGTCGTTCGATCTCCAGCCTGCTGATGAACGCCGAAGCAGAGCCGAGCACCGCCGCCAGCACGGCATAGAGGATCGCGCCGGTGCGACCCGGCTTACGCCACACCGACAGCCCGGTCAGCCGGTGTAGAACGAGTCGGCGACCACCAGGGCTTCGTCGAGAATTGCCAAGCCATCCTGCACCTCGTCGACGGTCGCGGTGCACGGTGGAACGACATGGAGCCGGTTGAAATGGGTGAACGGCCACAGGCCGCGCTTCTTGCATGCCGCGGCGAGATCGGCCATCGGCTTGGCATCGGCACCCGATGCGTTGTATGGCACGAGCGGCTGCCGCGTCGCCCGATCGGTGACCAGATCGAGCGCCCAGAACACGCCGAGCCCGCGTACCTCGCCGACGCTGGGATGGTTGGCCTGCAACTTCTCCAGACCCGGGGCGATCACATCGGTTCCGAGCATGCGGGCGTGCTCGATGATGCCTTCTTCCTTGAAGATGTTGATGCTCGCCACTGCCGACGCGCAGGCCAGCGGATGACCGGAATAGGTGAGCCCGCCGGGGAACGCCCGATCACGGAAGGTGTCGGCGATCTTCTGACTGATCACGACACCACCGAGCGGGAGGTAGCCGGAGTTGACTCCCTTGGCGAAGCACACCAGATCGGGTTGCACACCCCACTTCTGGAAGGCGAACCATTCGCCGCAGCGGCCGAAGCCGGCCATCACTTCGTCGCAGATCATCACGATGCCGTGGCGATCGCAACGCTCGCGAACACCCTGCAGGTAGCCGTCGGGCGGCACCAGAATTCCGTTGGTGCCGACGACGGTCTCCATGAGGATCGCCGCGACGGTTTGGCTGCCCTCGACCATCAACACATCATCGAGATGGGCGAGCGCTCGCTCGCATTCCTCGGCCTCGCTGGTCGAGTGGAACGCGCTGCGATACGCATACGGGCCCCAGAACTTGACGACCCCGGGCATGCCCGGCTCGCTCGGCCAGCGGCGCGGATCACCGGTGAGCATGATGGCACCGTTGGTGCCGCCGTGGTAGCTGCGGTAGTGGGTCAGGACCTTGACACGGTTGGTGTGCAGCCGGGCCATGCGCACCGCGTTCTCGGTCGCCTCGGCGCCGCCATTGGTGAAGAAGACCATGTTGAGTTGGCTGTCGTCGATCTTTTCGGCGGCGACCTCGCAGATCAGCCGGGCGGCCTCGCTGCGCGCGTCGTTGGCGTGGAACGGGGCGACGGTGCACAGCCGATCTGCCTGCTCCTTGATGGCCGCGACGAGCTTGGGGTGTTGATGGCCGATGTTGACGTTGACCAGCTGACTGGAGAAGTCGAGGTACCGCGTGCCGTCCTGCGTCCAGAAGAAGCTGCCCTCGGCTTTGGTGAGCACCACGGGATTGAGGGCTCCCTGTGCGCTCCACGAGTGGAAGACGTGGGCGCGGTCGTTGACGAACGCATTCTCTGGATGGGTGTCGAGCACGGTCATAGCGACCATCGTATTCGATGCAGCACATGGCGTACAGACTGCACTTTGTGCCCGTACAAATGCTTATGATCAGTCGAGCGCGGCGATCGCCTCGGAGATGGCCAGGGTGCGCTGGGCATTGACGACGTGGAGGTTTTCGATCATCCGCCCGTCGACGGTGACGACGCCGCGTCCGTCGGCCATCGCCTCGTCGAAGGCGGCAATGACCCGCCGGGCCTGATTGACATCGGCAGCAGATGGCGCCCAGACCTGGTTGGCGATGTCGACCTGGGTTGGATGGATCAGCGTCTTGCCGTCGAAGCCGAACTCGACGCCTTGCGCACATTCCTGGGCGAAGCCATCGAGATCCTTCACGTCGTTGTAGACACCGTCGAGGATCGTCTTGCCGGCCTCGCGCGCCGCCAGCAGGGCGGTGGCCAGATGGGGGAGCAGCGCCCGCCGGCCGGCGACCAGCGGCAGCCGCAACTCGCGGGCCAGATCGTTTGTGCCCAGCACGAGGACCGACACCCGTGGGTGGGCGGCGATGGCCCGAGCATCGAAGATCGCCGTGGGCGTCTCGACCATCGCCCACACGGTCAGCGAAGGAGGCGCGCCCGCTTCATCGAGTCGTGCGGCCACCTCGTCGAGGTAGCCCACCGAGCTGACCTTCGGGACGACGACCGCGGACGCGGTCGAGACGGCGATTGCCGCGAGGTCGTCGTAACCCCAAGGTGTGTCGAGGCCATTGCAGCGGATCGTCAGCTCGCGTCGGCCGTAGTGGCCGGACGCCAAGGCGGCGCATGCGGCGGCGCGGGCCGACTCTTTTGCATCCGGCGCGACGGCGTCTTCGAGGTCGAAGATGACCGCGTCGGCCGGTAGCGACTTGGCCTTCTCGAGGGCTCGCTCGTTGGCGGCCGGCATGTACAGCGCAGAGCGAAGTGGGCGCAGTCGGTTCACGACGCGAACCCGTATGCGATGGCGAGCTGTGGATCGCGGGCCGCCAGCCGGTGAGCGAGCTCGACGACGACCTTGCACTGCTTGACGGAGGCGTCGTCCTCCATCTTGCCGTCGAGCATGATCGCGCCGGTGCCGTCGCCCATCGCGTCGATGACTCGTTGGGCGTGAACCACTTCCTCGGGCCGCGGGCTGAACACCCGCTTGGCGATCTCGATCTGCACCGGGTGCAAGCTCCACGCCCCGACACAGCCGAGCAGGTAGGCGTTGCGGAACTGGTCTTCGCAGGCAATCGTGTCGTTGATGTCGCCGAACGGACCGTAGAACGGCAGCAGACCGAACGTGACGCAGGCGTCGACCATGCGGGCCAGGGTGTAGTGCCACAGATCCTGCTGGTACGTGGCACGAGGCTGATCGGGGTCGGCCGCGTCGGGGTCGGCGCGGACCAGGTAGTCGGGGTGACCACCGCCCACCCGGGTGGTCTTCATCCGCCGGTTCGCAGCGAGATCGGCAGGGCCGAGCGACAGCCCCTGCATGCGTGGCGACGCAGCGCAGATCGCCTCGACGTTGGCCACGCCCCGCGCGGTTTCGAGGATGGCATGCACGAGGATCGGCCGATCGAGCCCGGCCCGGGCTTCGAGCTGGGCCAACAGCCGGTCGATGTAGTGGATGTCCTCCGGGCCCTCGACCTTGGGCACCATGATCACGTCGAGCTTGTCGCCGACCTCGGTCACGAGTGTGGTGATGTCGTCGAGGCACCACGGCGAGTCGAGGCTGTTCACCCTCGTCCAGAACTGGGTCTCACCCATCTCCAGCGAACGGGCAACGTTGACGAGACCGGCACGTGCCGCTTCCTTGTCGGCCATCGGAATGGCGTCTTCGAGGTTGCCGAGGAGGATGTCGACCGTTGGCACCACCTCCGGCAACTTGGCGACGACCTTGTCGATGTGCGGCGGGAAGAAGTGGATGACTCGGCTCGGCTTGAACGGGATCTCGCGGACGGGTTGCGGGGCGCCGACGGCGAGCGGTTTGAAGAAGTCTCGGGCACTACGCATACGAGCAAGGGTATGTGCCGGTGGTGTCGACGACGAAACGGGCATGATGGGCTGGTGACAGTGCGATTCAAGGCGTTCCTTTTCGACGCGGGCGGCGTGTTGGTGCTCCCCGATCCGACCGTGCTCGGGCCGCTGCTCGCGTACTACGGCGGCGACCCGTCCGTGCAAGCCCACCGCCGAGCGCACTATGCGGGCATGGCGGCGAAGTCGGCGGCCGGTAGCGGCGAGGCCTTCTGGGAGGAGTACGACCATGCCTATGTGCGAAGCGTCGGCGTTGTCGAGCGCGATGTCGAGGCTGCTGTCACGACGCTGCACTGCACGCGCAACGCCTACCTGTGGCGCTGGCCGATCCCCGAGAGCTTCGCGGCGTTGAAGTCGTTGGCTGCCGCCGACGTGCCGTTGGGTGTCGTGTCGAACGCCAGTGGTCAGATCCTCGAAGTGCTGGCGCGAAGTGGCGTATGCCAAGTTGGGGATGGTCCACACGTGAGCATGCGGATCGTGGTCGACAGCCATCTCGTTGGCGTGGCGAAGCCGGATCCGCGGATCTTCGATCACGCATTGCCACACTTCAACGGGTTCGAACGAAGCGAGATCGCGTTCGTCGGCGACTCGGTGACGTTGGACATCGCCGCCGCCCGCGGCGCCGGCCTCCACCCGATCCTCCTCGACCCCTACGACGATCACATCGGTGCCGATTTCGAACGCATCCGATCGCTGATGGACCTGTTGTGACGGCCGATGATGACGCCGCAAGCGAGCCGGTCAGCGAGCGCTGGTCGCAATGGCGAGAAGGCACCGATCTCGAGGAGTACTACTCGCGATGGCGACGCTTGCAAGATGCCGGCCAGTCACCTCACGGCGAGGCCGACTTCATCGAGTCGTTTCATCCCACCAGCGTTCTCGACGCCGGTTGCGGGATGGGTCGGGTGGCGATCGAGTTGGCCCATCGCGCAATTGACGTCGTCGGTGTCGACCTCGACGACGACCTGTTGAACTTCGCCCGTCGCTCGCAGCCGTCGATCGAGTGGGTGCATGCCAACTTGGCGACGATGCACCTCGGCCGGCGCTTCGCGATGGTGGCGATGCCCGGCAACGTCATGGTCTTCTGCCGGCCAAGTGATCGACCGGAGATCGTCCGCACCGCCGCAGCCCACCTCGAGCCCGGTGGCTTACTGGTCGCCGGCTTCGACATCGAACGCCACCACGACGCGCTGACCTTGGTCGCGTACGACGAGCACTGCTCCTCGCACCACTTCGAACTGGTCGAGCGCTGGGCGACGTGGGATCGCGAGCCGTATCGCGGCGGTGCCTATGCCGTCTCGGTGCACCGGTTGCTCAATGCCGGTTGAGTTCGGCAGCAAGGTGAGCTAAGGGGGCAATATTCTGCTCACTCCGCTTCGCTCCTTGTTGCGATCGAGTGGACCGACCTTTCGGCCCTGCCCTGCCATTTTTCGGTTCGACCGGTGCACCTGTCGCGGCGACAGGTGGGGCAGTCGTATGGGCGAAATCCCTCTCGGTCCCGGCGCTCAGGTCGACAGTTGTGCGCTAGCTCCAGTCCGCTCCATGTCCGAGAAACAGGGTGGCTTCATCGACGAAGCAGAGGCGATTGCCGTCTGGATCCAGGCAGTAAAACGATCGCTCGTTCCAAGGGCGCGTCTCGATTGGGGAGATCTGCTGCGCACCGGCAACGACGGCTCGCTCATACACGGCGTCGAGTTCGTCCGTCGAAAAGTACAAGTCGTCAGGGATCGGGCGGAACGGCCCCGAGGGCTCCACGCTCCAGTCGATCAAGGCGACGATCACTTCTCCGCCATGGAAGTAGAGGCGACTCGGGACGGTGTCATCCGCCGCAAGGCCGAGGACGCTCTCATAAAACGCTCGGGAGACGCCGATCTGCGATACCGGTATCGCGATTCGAAAGACGCGCATCTCGGCTCTCCTTTCGTCACCACCGACACCGACACCGAGACCATCGACCGACTTGCACACAATGCCCGGGGCGGGGTGTCGACGCAAGCACCATCAGGGCATACATCGTCCGCGCCCGAGCGGCAGATCTTGCGCGCGAAGACGCGCCGAATCGAGTCGTACGATGCCGGGCGAAGCACCGGACG
This sequence comes from Ilumatobacteraceae bacterium, assembly GCA_025358075.1. GTDB lineage: Bacteria > Actinomycetota > Acidimicrobiia > Acidimicrobiales > Ilumatobacteraceae > JAENVT01. The sequence continues at coordinate 46,977 of JANYKU010000182.1, read as the reverse complement.
GCGGCGATCAGAAAGACCGCGAAGACGCCAGATATGCCGAGAAGCCACCAGTTCTCGGGTCCGTTGTAGCCGGCTAGTACGTAGAAGGTCAGCATCACCAGCGGCGTGCCAGCCAACAGAGACGCAATGACAACGATCCACGCGCAGAGCGAGCGGCTGACCGATGTGCGCGATCGCCGCGCCCAGCGAACGGTGGGGTATCCGGCTACGTATGCCATCTACAGACCCTTGTCTCCCGACGCGACAAAACGTCGCATTTGCGTGTCGCGTGAACCATCGGTACCCGTGGAGCCGTCCTTGATCGATTACGAGCCAACGGGTGCCTATCGACAGTTCGGCCTCGGGAAGGTCGCTAGCGTTCGGTCCGAAGATCTGGGTGCCACGCTCGCCGGTTCCACCTCTGCTGAGGATCAACCAGTGGCGCCCGGATCCCGAGGCCACTGGGACGAGTTCGAGACCCGCCCTCCAAAATGGTGACGCCGCTCAACTGGAGACCAATTCATCTAGCGCCCAGTGCCGAACTCAATGCCGGTTGAGGTCAGTCGTCGCCCGGTGGCAGGTTCTTCGTGGCCCACACGGCGGCCTGTGTGCGGTCGGAGACGTTGATCCGCTGGAAAAGGCGGCCGCAATGTGACTTGACGGTCTTTTCGCTGATGCCGAGCTCGCGGCCGATCTGTTTGTTGCTCTGTCCGGCGACGATCAGCCGCAGGATCTGCCGTTCGCGTTGGGTGACCGAACCGACGATGGTCGGCTGGTTGGCGGCGTTGCGCAGCAGCTGCGCCGCCACCGACGGGCTCAGCGGTGCACCTCCATTGACCACAGCGCGAATACCGGCCACCAAGACCTCGGGCTCGACGTCTTTGACGAGGTAGCCACGGGCACCGGCCGCCAGGGCTGCGGTCACCTGTTGCGGCTCTTGAAAGGTCGTGAGAGCGATCACCGAGATCTCGGGCAATTCGACCGTCAACGCCCCGATCGCAGTGATGCCGTCGACGATCGGCATCTGCAGGTCCATCAGGACGACGTCGGGGCTCAGTTTGTGGGCCATCTCCAACGCCTCTTGACCGTCGCAGGCAACCCCGACGACCTCGATGTCGGCCTGGGCGTCGAGCAGTTGAGACAGCCCGGCGCGAACCAGCACATGGTCATCGGCCAACAGGATTCGGATCATCGGTTGTCATCCAGCTCGAGGTGCAGGGTCGTACCCGACCCGGGTGTTGAATCGACCGCGAGCGTTGCACCCATATCTTGGGCGAGATCTCGCAGCAGTTGCAGACCGAGATGGCCGATCTGGCGTTGAGAGATCGCCATCTCTTTGTCGAAGCCTATCCCGTTATCGGTGATCGACAGGGCCGCGACGTTTCCGGTCTTGGTCAAAGTGATGTCGACCTGTGAGGCATGGGCGTGGGCATCGACGTTGCGCAGCGCCTCGAGCGCGACCCGCAGCAGCAAGAGCTCGTTGGCCGGAGCGAAGCGGAGATCGGGCACATCGATGTTGACGATGACACCACGTTGGCGCAACGCGTTGATGATGTTGCTGAGACCGAGTGCCCAGCCTTCCTGGGGCACCTGCACTGGGTAGATGCTGTTGAGCAGCGAGCGCAGGCTGCGCACGGTGTGGCGGGTCGCCCCGGCAAGGCCGCTGAGGCGATCGTTGAGAGGTGAAGGTGCTTCGTCGGCGGCAGCCGAAAGGCTGAAGGTGATCCCGATGAGATCTTGAACAGCACCGTCGTGCACCTCTGCGGCGATGCGTTGTCGCTCGACGTCGCTCGATGCGATGACTCGTTCGAGCAGGTTCTCGCGTTCTCTCTGCAATCGCTTCAAGCGATGGGCCAGTGCTCGGGCGAGGGGGATCTGGGCGACCATCAACAGGCCGAGCCCGCCGAGCAAGAGGGGTAGGAAGCTGCGCCGCTGATCGGCGGCGCGGTCGTCGACGAGGCTGGTGGGGTAGTACGTCTCAACGACGACCGGTGTACCCGACGGCGTCGTCCAGCCGAAGTAGACCTGCAACAGGCTCTTCTCGCCGGCGGCGATCTCGAACTTGTTCTCGTCCTTGTCGAGCTTGCTGAGGTTGGAAAGCACCCCGTGCCCGTTGAGCAGCTGTTTCTCGCCACCCTCGAAGGCGAACACCTGGCCGATCAGCTTCGGCTCGTCGGCCCAGAGGACGCGGCCCTCGACCGACCAGATCTTGACGTGCTTCGCTCCACCTTGGTCGATCAGCGCCCGTGCGGCAGTCTGGACCTTCTTGAGTGCATCTGGGCTGCCCGTGAGCAGATCGTCGGTCACAAACGGGGCGAGAGCGGCGCGACCGCTGAGCTCACCGTAGCGGCCGGCGTCTTGAACCGCGGAGTTCTGCGATGTGCGCCGGAACAGCCACGCCCAGCCGATGCCGAGACCGATCAACGTCAGCATGGTGAAGACGATCGTCGCACCGACCGCCCCGCGCAGACTCTTCAACCCGGCCGAGCTGCCCCTACGTTCCGTCGCCATTGGTCGATTCTACGACCGCGCGGTGGAGCGCCGCGGGTGATCGCCGGTTGAGTTACGTGTCGCAGAGGCGGCGAGCGATCACCTTGAGGCACAGTGTCTCGTCGGCTCCCTCGAAGATGCTCAACACCCGGGCGTCGACGAACAGTCGACTCACCGGGTATTCCTCCGCATAGCCGTATCCACCGTGGATCTGCATCGCCTCGCGAGTCACCCACTCGGCAGCTCTGCACACGTAGGCCTTCACCATGCTGGCCTCGATCGAGCCCTCGCCCTTGGCCATCAGCGTTGCTACGTGATAGCTGAATTGTCGAGCCGCTTGGATGAGCACCGCCATCCTTCCGAGCTTCACTCGGGTGAGCTCGTAGTCGGAGATCGGTGAGCCGAACACCTTCCGGTGTCGGGCGTACTCGGCGGCTGCCTCGTAGGCCGCCTGCATCACGCCGATCGCGCGCGCTGCTGTCTGCAACCTGCCGTTCTCGAACCCTTCCATCTGGAAGTAGAAGCCCTTGCCGAGCCCGGCCTCTTCGCCGATCAGGTTCTCGGCGGGCACCCACCAGTTGTCGAGGGCGACCTCGTAGCTGTGCATGCCGCGATATCCGATGGTGTCGATCGGGCGCCCCTCCATCTTTCCGACCGAGCCACCGGCGGTGGCCGGTTGGGTGAACTCGAAGCCGTGTCCGGCACCGCGCGGCTTGGGGACGATGAACAGGCTGAGCCCGCGATGGGTCTTGGCGCGGTCCGGATCGGTGCGCGCCAGCAACATCAACACGTCGGCGCGAGCGCCGAACGTGCACCAGGTCTTCACGCCGTTGATCGCGTATCCGGGTTCGCCTTCGGGCCCCACTGCGGGGGTCGCGGTGACCTTGATGCCGGCCACGTCGCTACCGAAGTCGGGCTCGGTGACGGCGACGGCTGCCATCACTTCAGCCGTCGCCAGCTTCGGTAGCCAGTGGTGCTTCTGCGCCTCGGTACCACCCTTGATCAGCGCTCTGGTGAGGATCTCGGGACGGGTGATCAGCGAACCGCCGATGCCCAGCGAACCGCGGCTGAGCTCTTCGGTGGCCACGACCATGGCGATGTATTCGCCATCGCCACCTTCGCCGTAGCCGCCGTACTCGGCGGGCACGCTGAGACCGAAAACGCCCATCTCGGCGAGGCTCGTGATCAGCTCCTCGGGCACGTCGCCGTTGTGCCGGTGCACGTGTTCGGCGCGTGGAGTGATCTCGTTGTCAGCAAAGGATCGGAACGCGTCCTGGACCATCTCGAACTCGGCGTCGAGATGTCGAGGGCCGGGCTCGTCGGCGAGCGAGGCGATGAACTCCGGGCTGCGAAACCTGTCGAGGAAGGTGTGGGCGTCTCCGAGCGGCGCAGTTTCGAGCCCCCACATCGTCTCGCGACCGCACGAGCGCGTCATCAGGTCGTGGGTGACGTCGGCCGTGAATGCGCAGGTCAGACGGGCTTCGAGATCGCCTTTGGCGCCGTAGTCGAGCATCGACTTGGCGGCCGCAACCTGGGCGGCGACGTGAGCGATGTCGTAGGCCAGGACCTGATGCTCGTCGGGTCCACCGCCGGCCGCGAGCTGACGGATTGCGCGGCCGACCACGTTGCCGCAGAGCTCGATGACGTCGGCTGCTCCGGCGAGGTCGGCAGCGGGCAACTCGAATGGCTCGTGCATCGCTCCGAGGCTACCGACGGTCGGTGAACACTCCGTAAACGCCAGTATCGACGTCCGGGGAAGTGTGGCAGTGTGGCGCGCATGCGTTCAGAACCAACCACACGCATCTGCGTGTACTGCGGGTCGAATGCGGGCACGTCGCCTTCGTATGGTGAGGCGGCACAACAACTGGGGTCTGCTCTCGGCCATCGGGGGATCGGACTGGTCTATGGCGGTGGCCACGTGGGGTTGATGGGCCTCGTCGCCGATGCAGCCCTCGCTGCCGATGGCGAGGTGATCGGCGTCATCACCGAGCAGTTGGTACGCGCCGAGGTCGCTCACGATCGGCTGACGCGGCTCGAGGTCGTGCCGACCATGCACGAGCGCAAGGCACGGCTGACCGACCTCGCCGACGGCTTCGTGGTGTTGCCGGGTGGCTTTGGCACGGTCGATGAGTTCGCCGAGGCACTCACCTGGAACCAGCTCGGCCTGATCTCCAAGGCTGTCGTGTTCCTCGATGTCGACGGGTATTGGGCGCCGCTCTTCGAGTGGATGTGCAACTCCGTGACCGCCGGGTTCGTGCGCGACTCACATCGCATGCTCGCCCAACGTGCGCACACCGTCGACGAGGCGATCGCGCTGGCCACCGGGCCGGTGCCCGATGTCGGTCACAAGTGGGTCGACCGCGACGTCACGCCGCTGCCAGGCGTACCTCGTTCACCGTCCAGCTGATCAGGTCGGCGGCGCGCAGCATCATCGCCGAGGTCGCCTCTCCCTCGCCGGTCGCCCGCGCGTTGAGCGCGGCCCGAAGCGTGTCGTGCATGTAGTCGGGGGTGACCACCAGCCCGTACTCGCCTGCGCCACGCTTCGAGGTGACGTCACCGGTGAACGCGGTGTAGTGCAACCGCAGTGCGCCGAGCGCACACCATTCGAATGAGGCGAGGTCGAACAAACTCGTCGGATCGTCGCAGGCTTCGGTGACCGACTTGGCGAGCTGGTACCAGTAGCTCGTCAAGTTGTCGATCACGAAGCGAACGCGGTCTTCGGTCTCGTGCCAGATGTTCAGCGAGTCGGCAGCAGGTCCGCGCACCGTCACGCCATATGTGGCAAGGGTGTACCACGTGACCGGGTTGATCTCGAAGCACTCGCCGTCGTGGTGCAGCTCGCCGGCCAGCGTCCATGGACGATGCAGTCCGGTGGCCGGGGCGATGATCAGGTCGGCCCAGGCCACGTACGGGCCGTCGATGTACGGCTGCGGCTGGCGCTCGGCCAGCAGGGCGTGCACGGTTCGCAGCGAACCGAAGTCTTCGTCGGTGGTCGGCTCTGCCAGCACGGCAACGATGTCGATGTCACTACGCCCCGGCTGCCAATCATCGAGCGCGAACGACCCGACGACGTACAACCCTTCCACCATCCCAGGTGCCACCGAGTCGGCGATGTCCAGATACGTGCCGAGCGCAGCGGCAACATCCATGCCACAAGTCTTGCCGACCGAACGGCACCGACCGGCGATATGTGGGGGCTCAGCCCGTGATGACCCGGATCAGGTGCGGGTTGCAGAATGGGTCGACGCAGTGCGTGATGACGAGGTTGTCGTCCGCCACGTCGGCGTCGTAGCTGCTGATGACCGGGTTGCCGTTGCGGTCGAGTGCCATCGAGGTGTACTGGCCGTTTGTCGATTGGCTGTCGACGACGGCAGCGACGCTCGTGCTGCAATCGGCGGCGGTGCACTTGGCGAGCTTCAACGGTCCAGCGACCCCACTGAAGTAGCTGACCGCCGGCAGTCCGGCGCCGTCGAGGGCAATCGACGTGAAGCTCTTCGCCCCGGGTGTCGTGTCGAGCGGGCGGATGTTGGCGGTAGTGCAGTCGGAGTCGGCACAGTGTGCCACTGCCACGCCTGCCGTGTTCAAGAAGCTGATCACCGGCAAGCCGTTGCCATCGAGCACGAGGTCGGAGTCTTGCTCGACGATCGAGGGCGTGGAAACAACTACGGGATTGATCTGGACGAGGTTGCCTCCGCAGTCGGGGAGGTCGCAGTGGGCGACCGCGATGCTGTGGCTGGTGGCGTCGAAGTAGCTGATGATCGGAAGACCATTGCCGTCGAGTGCCAGCGACGTGTACTCCCCGATGTCGTTGGGGGAAGGGTCCGGGGTTTGGATCGTTTGGACGCCGGAACAGTTGGCGTTGTTGCAGTGAACGAGCCTGAGAGTCGTTGCAAAGGTGTCGTAGTAGCTGATGACCGGCATGCCGTTGCTGTCGAGGGCGAGCGAGCTGAACTCACCGTCGTTGTTGGTGGTCGTCGCGACCGCGTTGATCGTTTCGTCGCCTCCGGCACAGTTGGGGTCGTTGCAGTGGGCGAGCCTCAAGTTGCCAAAGGTTGCGTCGTAGTAGCTGATGACCGGATTGCCGCTGGCATCGAGAGCAAGCGATGAGTACTGTCCTTCGTCGCCCGTGTTGTCGACGACGTTGGTCACGTCGCCACCGCCTCCGCATGCGGGGTCATTGCAGTGGGTCAGCAGCAGCCAGAGGTGGGTGCCGTCGTAGTGACTGATGACGGGGTTGCCTGTCGCGTCGAGCACCATCGACGGGAACTGACCGCTGGGCGATGGTGCCGGAATTGCCGCGGTCATCAATCCCGCGGGGCCCTGAGGACCGATCGGGCCAACCGGTCCGAGCGACCCCTGGGCGCCTTGCGAGCCTTGCGGGCCTTGCGGGCCGACACCACCGCCGCCGCCTGAACCCGCTGGCTCGTACAGGCCGACGACATCGATGATCACGTCAACGGTGCCGCCATTGTTGAAGATGTTGAACTGCCCTGACGGATCAAGGGCGGTCGTGACTTGGTTCGGGGTGGCGCCCTGACCGGCGACCCAGTTGAGGCTGCTGGCCAACGGCTTGTCCTTGTCGGCGGGCCACACGGTCAGGAAGCTGCCGGCGCTCGGGTTGACGATGGTGACGTTGAGCACGGCACCGGTGTCGGTCGAGGAAAGCCCGACGCACTTGCCGAAATCTCCTCGGGCAGGGATGGTGATCGCCTCGCCCTGGCCGAGCGCAGCTGCGCGCGGAGGCGTGGCACCGGTGGCCAATCCGCCGCCGCGCGTATCGAGCAATCGGCAGGGGGTGATCGGCGTGAACGACGAGGCCGCGCCACCTGAGGCGCTGGCAAAAGTGATCAGTCCGCCTGCTCCGATGCTGACGGCGACCGCAGCGCCAATAGCAGCCCAACGTGCCCGATGATTTTGCATTCAGTCGTTGTACCGGTAGGGCCTTTGAATAGAAATGAGCCATTCGGCCCAATCTCGCTACGGTGAACCTTCGTGAAGGACACGATCGCGAGAGTCGCCGACGAACTGTTCGCGCCCGACGCCCCGCACGGCCTGAGTCTCGCCCTGCTGCTCATGCATCGCGGCGAAGTGGTCTTCGAGCGGTACGGCACTCAACCCGACACCATCTTCGGCCCGGGTGATCCGGTCGATGCCGGCACCACGCTGATCTCGTGGAGCATGGCCAAGAGCATCACGCACGCCGCAGTCGGACTGCTTGTCGGCGACGGCGTGCTCGAGCTCGATCGACCGGCAGCCGTGCCCAGTTGGCGAGGCACATCGAAGGAGTCGATCACACTGCAGCATCTGCTCGACATGCGCTCCGGGTTGGAGTGGGTCGAGGACTACGTCGACGACCAAGTCAGCACCTGCATCGAGATGCTCTACGGCCTTGGCCAGCACGACATGGCTGCGTATGCCGCGGCACTGCCGGTGGCGGCACCTCCGGGTGCGACATGGAACTACTCGAGTGGGACGTCGAACATCATCTGTCGGATCGTCGGAGATGTCGTCGGTGGGGGCCGTGAGGGCATGGAGGCCTTCCTCGCGGAGCGGTTGTTCGGCCCGGCCGGCATGACGAGTGCGATCCCCAAGTTCGACACCGCGGGCACCTTCGTCGGATCGTCGTACGTGTACGCGACGGCGGGTGATTTCGCCAGGTTCGGCGAGATGTACCGGAACGACGGGGTTGTCGACGGCCGACGCGTGCTACCCCAGGGTTGGCGCGATCACGCCCGAACGTTTGTTGCAAACGACGACGACGGGTTCGACTACGGCAGTCATTGGTGGATGTGGCGAGACCAGCCGGGCAGCCTGGCGTGTCATGGCTACGAAGGGCAGTACTGCGTCGTGGTACCGGATCGTGAGTTGGTGTTGGTGCACCTCGGCAAGTCTCCGGTCGACACCCGCGAGGAGCTGACCAGCCGACTGCGCACGATCGTCAACAGCGTCGCGTCGCTGTGAGCCACGCCCGTCGTCGCAAGGTCATCGCGGGCGTCGATTCGGGCCGTCAACGCCCGTTTCGGCGCCCGCGTTGATTGTGACGCCCGATCGACTTAACCGCTGATGAACGCCTTCACGTCGTCGCGGGCGTAGAACGCCTGAGCCTCGGCGGAGGTGCAATTTGTGCCGACCGCTGTCATCAGCGAACCGAGCTTGGTGATGTCGGCCATCGTGAGGTCCTTCATCGTCTTTCCCTTGCCGAGGAACGGCTCGATCGCTGCGATCGTTCCTGCGCAATCGGACGGGACCGATGCACCAGCGCCCGTGGTACTGGCCGAGAGCGCGCCCATGTACGTGAGGAACTTGACGGTTCCCGGCGCGTCTTTGACAGCGAGTGCGATGACTTGTTTGAGTTGCTCGGCGTCGGAGCCGGTGACGTTGTACTTGTCGCATCCGGCCGCAGAGCTCTGCGTATCGAATGTCTTCGACTCGTCGGTGAACTGCGTGCCGAGTGCCTCGAAGTCGGCCAGTGTCGCCTTGGTCCAGTCGACCTTGGAGACGATGGGCTCGATCTGCTTGAGGAACGTCGACAACAGCTTGATGCACTGCGGCGGCATCTCGCCGAAGTTCTTGACCGAGATCGTGTCGCCCGGCGCGGCGGTCGTGTCGCTGCCGGCTGCCGAGGCGGTGCCGCCCGCCGGCGTCGTGCTCTTGCTGATCGAGACTCCGCTCGAACTGCCGCAAGCTGCCAGCAATGCGAAGGCACCTATCAAGACGATCTTTTTCATGCCGCTGTTCTCCTTGGTTCCCTAGGACGATACCTGGAGCCGTTCTTCAGATACGGGAGTGTCATGCGGCTCATCCCCTGCGGTGAGCATCGATTTGGGCTAAGAACTCTGGATGGCCATCGAATCGGATGACCCAGCAACGGGTGAATTGCCCCGCGTGTCGTCGGATGACACGGGTGGTCCACCGCGTCCTCATCGGTTCCGGCCGTTCCGATTCACCCTCAAGTTGCTGGCGTTCGTCCTGATCGTCTACCTCGGGATGTTCACGATCCTCCCGGGTGTGCGCAATGCCACTCGGCAGTTGCGCAACGTCAATCCGGCGCTCCTCGGCCTGGGATTGTCGCTGGAGATGGCGGCCTTGGTTGCCTACACCCTGCTCACCCGGGCGGCGCTCGGCGATGCGGCGAACAAGATCTCCCGGGCGCGGCTGTTTCGTATCCAGATGAGCACCAAAGCGCTGTCCAGCATCGTGCCGGGAGGCAGCGCCGCCGGGTCGGCCATGGGCTATCGCTTGATGACGCTGTCGGGTGTCGACGGCCGCGATGCCGGGTTTGCGCTCGCCACCGCTGGGCTCGGTTCTGCCGTGGTGCTCAACCTGCTGTTCTGGATCGCGTTGATGGTCTCGATTCCCATCCGCGGCGTCAACCCTGGCTACGCCACGGCAGCCGTTGCCGGAATCGTGTTGATGCTGCTCGCCAGTGGCATCGTCTTCGGACTGATGGAAGGCCAGGGCCGCGCCGAGCGGATCCTGCGATGGGTGGCCCGCCGGCTGCACCTCAGTGAGGATCGCACCGCTGCAGGAGTGCGACACATCGGTGGTCGTCTCGAGGACCTCGCCGGCGACCGCCGACTGCTCGGGCGGGTGCTCGGCTGGGCAGCGGCTAACTGGCTGCTCGATGCCGCCGCCCTCTGGGTGTTCCTGCGCGCCTTCGGTGCATCGACCGATGTCGACGCACTGATCGTTGCCTTCGGTCTCGTCAACGTCCTCGCCGTGATCCCGATCACGCCAGGTGGCCTCGGCATCATCGACGGCGGTCTGCCACTGGCGCTCGTCGGGTTCGGGTTGACGAGGGCCACTGCCCTGCTCGGTGTCGCCACGTATCGCCTTGCCCAGTTCTTCTTTCCGATCCTCCTCGGCGGCGTGCTGTACGGCTCGTTGCGAGTCGGGCCATGGAGCATCAAGCGGCGGGAGCGTCTCCGCCCGTTGCGAGTCATTGCCGCCAGCGCCTCCAGCGAGCGGGCGTTCGACTTCTCGGTTCGCTTCGCCTCACGCCGCAAGGGTGAGCCACAAGACTCGACCGAGCCACAAGACTCGACAGCGCCGTTGCCGGCCGTCGACGACGACGACCACGCGGCCGGCTAGCTACTGTCGGTCCATGACCTCGCACGAGCGCCCGTTCGGTCGCTGTCTTGAAGACTTCGCGGTGGGTGACGTGTACAAGCACTGGCCGGGCAAGACGATCACCGAATACGACGACCACCTCTTCTGCATGATCACGATGAACCATCACCCGCTGCACACCAACGATTGGTTCGCGGCTCAAAGCGTGCAGGGCCGAAATGTGGTCGTCGGCAACCTGGTGTACTCGCTGGTGCTCGGTATGAGCGTGCCCGACGTCAGTGGCTCGGCGATCGCCAACCTCGAGGTCGAGACGTTGCAGCACAGGTTCCCCACGTTCCACGGCGACACGATCCATGCCGAAACCCGTGTGCTCGATGTGAAGCCGTCGACGTCGAAACCCGATCGGGGAGTCGTCATCGTCGAGAGCAAGGGCTTCAACCAGCACGGGCAAGAGGTGTGCTACTTCCGCCGAAGGGTGTTGGTGTGGAAACGCGATGCAGCCCCGGTGCGTCTTCGGCCGTACGACGGTGTCGACGTCTGGAGTGATTGACACCTCCGATTCCGTCTTGCGGTGGGGATTGCCTCGGCTACGCGACCTGCCGTGGCGCCAGACCCGTGATCCATGGGCGATCCTGGTCAGCGAAGTGATGCTGCAACAGACGCAGGCCCTGCGGGTGATCCCGAAGTGGCAGCAGTTCATGACCTCCTTCCCGACACCGAGGGATTGCGCTGCGGCGTCGTTGGGTGACGTGTTGCGGCTGTGGCTGGGGCTCGGATACCCGCGGCGGGCCAGGAACCTGCACGCCGCGGCAACAGAGATCACCGCCCTCGGTCGGTTCCCGTCGAACCTCGAAGGTCTGCTCGCCCTGCCAGGGATCGGCCCGTACACCGCGAGGGCGATCTTGGCGTTCGCCTTCGAGACCGACGCCGCGGTCGTCGAGACCAACATCGGGCGTGTTCTGGCCCGCGTCGCCGGTCACCGACTCACGTCTAAGCAGGCCCAGGCTGCCGCCGATTCGGCGCTGCCTGTCGGACAGTCATGGGCATGGAACCAGTGCCTCATGGATCTCGGCGCGGTTCTGTGCCGGCCGACGTCGCCGAGCTGCGAGTGTTGTCCCCTGGCGGTGCGCTGCGCCTGGCGAGGCAGCGGCGCCGATCCGGCAGTGGGATCCGCCGGTGTCAGCACGCGTCAACCGCGCTTCGACGGCAGCGATCGCCAGGCACGCGGCAAGCTGTTGAAGGCGCTGGCCGACGGACCCGTGCGGTACGAGAGGTTGACAGGGGTGATGGAATGCGACGCGGCACGTGCCGAGCGTCTCGCCGACAATCTCGAACGGGATGGCCTCGTCGTCAGACGGGGTCGTGCACTGCAGCTGCCGTGATGGCGGCGACGATCTCGTCGATCGCCGCGTCCGCGTAGGCGATCATCTCGTCGTCGGTGCGGTCTTGAATCGGATGTGGGGTGAACACGCGGGCAACGGTAGGGAATCCGAGGGCCTGCGATTGGGCGACCGCGGCCTCGACGAATTGCGCCGAGGCAACGAACACACCTGGCACGCCACGTGTCTCGAGATCAACGATGTCGTGCACACTGCACGACGTACAACTCCCTCAATCGGCGAGCGCCTCGATCACCATCTCGCATCGAGTGGCGATCTCGTGTCGAAGGTCGACCGGCGCAGGCTTGGTGAAGGTCGGCTTCTTGAACCGCAGCACCGTGGCGCCGAGCCCGGTGAGGCGTTGTTCGATCCGGTTCAAGAACACGTCACCGCGAGGCTTGGAGATGTCGAGCAGTCCGATGGTCTTGCCGTGCAACGACGCTGGGCGCTCGACTCGCGACCGTTGCAGAACGCTTCGTTCGTTGGTCGGGTCAAGCAGCACCCTGGTCATCGCACAACCCTTCTGGTGACCGGCCGAGAGCCGAGGTCACCGTTGGCCCAGCCGCCAATCATGGCAGAGAACAGGCCGGCTCCACCACCGGCGTGCACGAGCAACAACCCGTCAGGTCGGAACTTGCCGAGCGTTAGATCGACGAGATACTCGGGTACCCCTTCGGCCATGCCGCCCGCGCCACGCACCAACTCCCGTCCGGGGATCTGCAGCCGATCGTGCAATTCGGCGAGCAGCCGTTCGCGGGTCCAGCCGGCTTCGCCGAACACACGAGCGTGCTCGGGACCGAGCACGAGGAGGCAGTCGTAGCCGATGACGAGTTTCGGATGATGAGCCGTTCGCAGACACGCCGCGATCGTGTTGGCCAGTTGGTCGGGGTCGCGTGCCAACTGATCGACGATGCAACGTGGCCCCTCGCCGGCGAAGACGGTCACCGTGTCGACATTGGCGGCGAAGCCGCGGCTGACCGCCAACGAGGTGAACGGCGAACCGACCTCGTCTTCAGCAAAGCAGAACGAGAGCTTGCCCGGGTTCCCGTGCGCTGCCCGATCGACGCCGCCAGGTCGTCCTCCACCGATGTTGCGCACGACCAGCTGAACGGCGCGTCCGATCGTGTGGTTGGCGCGGTTGCCCTGCCCGAACACGTTGACGCCGCTGTTCAATCCGACGGCACGCGTGCCGGGTCCGTTGCAGATCACCACTGGCCCGACCGGCATCGTGGTGGCGAGTACGCCGTGGATGTTGAACTCGTCGGTACAGACCGCCTCGAGTGCGGCGATCACCCAAGGAAGATGTTCTGGCCGGCATCCGGCCATCACCGCGTTGATCGCGACCTTCTCGATCGTCACCTCGACGAGGTCGGGGGCGACGATCGCGACGACGTCGTCGGGTGCCCGCGTCGTGCCCTCCAGCATCCGCAGCACCCGCGCCTCGGTCGGCGGGGTGACGGGCAGTCCGTCGGTGACGCCGCGGTCGAAGAGCACTTCCATCTCGTCGTCGAGGTCGGCAAGCTCCAGCCGCCGGGAACGCAACACCCCGCCACTGAACCGGACCCTGAGCGAATCGAGGAGGTTCGGATCAACGCTGAGCGACCCGCATCCGGGGCGCATCACGGGCAAGCGCTCGCCCAGCGTGTCGACGCCGGTGATCCGCTGCCAATCCGATCGCAACCATCCGACCGTTCGCTCTACTTCGTGGCCGTCGACGACGCGGATCAGCGTCGGTACGGTCTCGATCGAATGGTGCCAGCTGACCGCCAGATCGGCATCGAAGATCGGGTCGGCACCTTCCGGGAACGTCGGATCGTCTTGCGTGTACACCGTCGCCGCGAATTCGGCGAGCAATGGGGCGATCATCCGACAGGTTTCGCAATCCTGCTTGACGATCACCACGAGACCATCGGGCAGGATGGGTCGTTGATGATGCCGTTCCGAGAGGTCGACCACAGCAGAAACGTAGCCCGCTGCGACGCAGGTCACGTCGCCCGGACTTTCGCTTCGGCACTCCTGGTGCATAACGTGCCGGTCTTGAGGTTCGCTCAGTGATGCGTGTCACCTTCCACGGCGTTCGGGGCTCCACGCCTTGCCAGAGTGACGACATCCAACGGTACGGCGGCAACACGTCGTGCGTCTCGATCGACGCGCCCGGCCAGCAGCCGTTGCTGTTCGACATGGGCACCGGGCTTCGCTACTTCGGCAAGAAGGTGTCGGCCGACGAACTGTTCCGCGGCAGCTGCCTGCTCAGTCACTTGCACTGGGATCACGTTCAGGGTCTCCCGTTCTTTGCGCCGTTGCTCCGCGAAGGGTCGAGCCTCGATGTCTACGGTCCGGCTCAGGCCGACGGCCGTTCGCTCGACGAGGTGGTGTCGTGCACCATTCGCCCGCCGCTGTTTCCCGTGAGTGTCGACGAGCTGCCGGGCGAGGTCCGCTTCCACGACACGGCCGATTGCGATTTCACCATCGGCGACTTCAACGTGATGGCCCGGCTCATCCCACACCTCGGTCCCACCCTCGGATTCCGCGTCGAGTTCAACAGTCACTCGATCGCCTACCTCTCGGATCACCAGCAACCGTTCGATGGCAGCCTCTCCGCCGCCCCGGGCGCGCTCGAACTGGTCGATGGCGTCGACCTGTTGATCCACGACTCGCAATACACGCAGCCCGAGTTCGCCGCCAAGTCCACGTGGGGTCATTGCACGATCGAATACGCCGTCTGGTTGGCCGGTCAGGGCGGCGTCAAGAAGTTGGCGCTGTTTCACCACGACCCCTCTCGACGCGACGACGATCTCGACGGGCTGTGGCGTTGCGCCGCCCAGTTGGGCGAGCCGCACGGCGTCGAAGTGATTGCTGCATCGGAAGGGCTCGCTGTCGACATTGCGTAGCGTGGGCACGTGATCGTTGCCATCGCCAGCGCGGCGCTCGGCGCCGTCTTCCTCGTTTCCGGAGTCCTCAAGGTTTCGGCACCACAGCAATGGCGCGCCCAGTCCGCCGGTCTCGGAGTCGCCCGTCCGATCGCGGCCGTCGTGCCGTTCGCCGAGCTCGTCGTCGGGGCGCTGCTCGTCACGCAAATCGCCCGGCGCGTCGTCGCCCTGGCTGCGGCGGCGCTGCTCGTGGCATTCACCGCGTTGCTCGTGCTCCGTCTGGTCCAGGGCCGGCGCCCGCCGTGCGCATGCTTCGGCGCGTGGACGACCAAGCCCATCGGTTGGGGCAACGTCGTGCGCAACGCAGTGCTCCTGGCCCTTGCCGTAGCGGTTGCGGTGTGGGCCGGGTGACCTAGACGACGCTGACCAAGAAGGCCAACACGCGAGCTTCTTCGCGCCACAGGTCATAGCGGCCACTGGGCCCGGCGTGCCCCGCGCCCAACTCGCATCGCATGATCAGCGGCTCGTGGTTGGTGCGCACCGCGCGCAACTTGGCGATCCACTTTGCCGGCTCGTGGTAGCTGACGCGAACGTCGTTGAGACCGGCCGTGATGAACAGCGCCGGGTAGTCGCGTGCGGTCGTCTGGTCGTACGGCGAATAGCTCAGCATGTAACTGGCGTAGGGCTCGTCGGCAGGGTTTCCCCACTCCTCCCATTCCGTGATGGTCAGCGGAAGGGTCTCGTCGTACATGGTGGTCACGACGTCGACGAACGGCACCTCGGCGACGACAGCCTCGAACAGCTCGGGCCGCATGGTCATGCAGGCACCGACGAGTAGACCGCCGGCGCTGCCGCCGCGTATCCCGACTCGCTGCGGCGACGCCCAACCTTTGGCCACCACGTGCTCGGTCACGGCGATCATGTCGAGGAAGGTGTTGCGCTTGTTGAGCAGCCTGCCATCGAGGTACCAGCGCCTGCCCAGCTCTCCGCCGCCGCGCGGGTGGGCGAGGGCCCAGACGAAGCCGCGGTCGAGCAGCGAGAGCCGCGCCGGGCTGAACCACGGCGCGTCCGCCGACTCGTAGCTGCCGTATCCATAGATCAGGCATGGCGCGGTGCCGTCGGTCGGGGTATCGACGTGGCGGACGAAATCGACCGGAACGAGCGTGCCGTCGTGAGAAGGTGCCCACTCGCGGGTCGCGGTGTACCTCGACACATCGACGCCGGGAACCGGAGTCTGCTTCAACATCGTCCGTGCTCCGTTGCGAACGTCTTCCTCGTAGATCGTCATCGGCGTGGTCAACGACTGGTAGCGGTATCGAAACGTCTCGGTTCGCCACTCGAGGTTGGCGTCGACCTCGACTTCGTGCGGCTCGGCACCAAGATCGAAGACTCGCTGGTTTCCGTCGCTGAACAGCGCACGTAGTCGCGGTTGGGCGTCGATCCACTCGTGCAGCACGAGATGTCCCTCGAACGGTTCCACATTGACGATCCTGCGGCCGGACTGATGGGCGACCAGTTCGGTCCACACGCCGGGCTGGTCGAGCGGTGCGGTCATCACCCGGAAGTCCTCGGCGTCGAGGTTCGTGAGGATCACGAACCGGTCGCCCCAGTGGTCGACGGAGTACTCGACATCGTCGGTGCGCGGGTGGACGATCAGCGGCGCCTGCTTGGGTTCGCCGGACGGGATCAGCAGCACCTCGGAGGAGGTCTTGCAGCGAGTGTCGATCATGATCCACTCGCCGCTGCGGCTCAGCTCGACGTAGACGTAGAACCGTTCGTCGGTCTCCTCGAAGACGAGCGTGTCGTCGGTCTGATCGGTTCCGAGATCGTGCCGCCAGACGCGGTAGGGGCGCATCGCGTCGTTGGCCGTGACGTAGAACAACGAGCCAATGTCTCGTGACCAGGCCGTGCCGCACCAGGCGACGTCGTGAATGACGTCGGCGAGGTCGGTGCCGGTGTTGAGGTCACGCACGCGCAGCGTGTACTTCTCGCCGCCGTCGACGTCGGCGCTCCAGGCCAGCAGCTGGGAGTCGGGGCTGACGTCGAAGGCGTCGACCGAGAAGAAGTCGCTGCCCTCTGCCTCGCGGTTCTCGTCGAGCAGCACGTCGCTCGCGGCGTCGTCGGCCGATCGGCCGCGGCAGTGGATCGGGTAGTTGCTGCCCTCGGTGGTACGAGACGTGTACCACCACGGGCCGTCCTTGACCGGCGCGGTGGTGTCGGTCTCTTGGATGCGTGATTTGATCTCGCCGAAGATCGCATCGACGAGGTCGGCGCGCTCGGCGAACCATTCGTCGGAGTAGGCGTTCTCGGCCTCGAGGTAGGCGATCGTGTCGGGGTCGTCGCGGTCCCGCAGCCATGCCCACGAGTCGTCGGCTCGGCCGGTCGGGCGTTCCCAGTGGTGTTCGATCTGCTTGGCTACGGGTTCCTGCACGGCGACACAGTATCCGTGGAGGCCGATTCGCCGAGCCGCCCGATCGTGGCGGTAGGGTCTGCCTGCGATGCGGGTATGGATCGACCAAGACTTGTGCACGGGCGACGGATTGTGTCTCGACCACTGCCCCGACGTTTTCGTGCAGCTGGAGGACGGGATCGCCTACGTGGCCGAGCCCGACCTCGTGCTCAACGATCCGGGTGGCGGTGGCAGCCTGGCAAGGGTTCATCCGCGCAACGAGCAGGCGGTCATTCACGCCGCGCTCGACTGTCCGGGCGAGTGCATCTTCATCGAGGTAGTTCAGGTCCGCGCTGCTTGACACGTCCGCCCGTTGTAACCGCGCGTGTAATTGTTACTATGTGCGTAGGGGAAATCCCCCCAGCTTCCGCTTGAACGGAGTCAGCGATGACGACTTTCGATCTCGACCTCAGCAAGTACAGCCTCGGCTGGAGTGACGACAACGTCGAGTACGCGTTCAAGCCACACAAGGGTCTCGACCCCGCCGTCGTCGATCAGATCTCGTGGTGGAAGGGCGAGCCGGCATGGATGACCAAGCAGCGTCAGCGCAGCTTGCAACTGTTCGAGCGCAAGCCGATGGCGCCGTGGTTCGCCGTCAACATGCCCGACATCGACTTCCAAGAGATCTACTACTACCTCAAGCCCGCCACCGATCAGGTCAGTGAATGGGATGATCTGCCCGAGCAGATGAAGGCGACCTACGAGAAGTTGGGCATCCCCGAGGCCGAGCGAAAGTATCTCGCCGGAGTCACGGCACAATATGAAAGCGAAGTCGTCTTCCACCGCAATCGTGAGGATCTCGAGGCGCGGGGGATCTTGTTCTGCGACATGGACACTGCGTTGCGCGAGTACCCCGACTTGGTCAGGAAGTACTTCGGCACGGTCATCCCGCCCGGCGACAACAAGTTTGCCGCGCTCAACACCGCGGTGTGGAGCGGCGGCAGCTTCATCTACGTCCCGCCGGGCGTGGAATGCGACATGCCGCTGCAGGCCTACTTCCGCATCAACAGCGAGAACGCCGGCCAGTTCGAGCGCACCCTGATCATCGCCGACGAGGGCTCGCAGGTTCACTACATCGAAGGCTGCTCGGCCCCGGTGTACACCAAGGACTCGTTGCACTCTGCGGTCGTCGAGATCATCGTCAAGCCGTCGGCGCGTGTGACCTACACGACGATCCAGAACTGGTCGCCCAACGTCTACAACTTGGTCACCAAGCGGGCCCGGGTCGAGGCCGAGGGTCACATGGAATGGATCGACGGCAACATCGGCTCGAAGTTGACGATGAAGTACCCGAGCATCTACCTGGTGGGTCCGAAGGCAACTGGAGAAGTTCTGTCGGTGGCCTACGCGGGTCCCGGTCAGCACCAGGATGCCGGCGCCAAGATGGTGCACGCCGCGCCGGAGACGACGTCGAAGATCGTGTCGAAGTCGATCAGCAAAGATGGTGGCATCACGACGTACCGCGGTCTCGTGCGAGTCGAAGAGGGCGCTTACGGGTGCAAGAGCCACGTTCAGTGCGATGCGTTGATCCTCGACGAGCAGAGCGAGAGCCGCACCATGCCGTACATGGAAGTCGGCGAGCGCGATGCGCAGATCGGCCACGAAGCGACCGTCAGCAAGATCGCCGACGAGCAGCTGTTCTACTTGATGAGTCGTGGATTGTCGCAGGAGCAGGCGATGAGCATGGTCGTCAACGGGTTCATCGAGCCGATCACTCGCACGCTGCCGATGGAGTACGCGGTCGAGTGGAGCCGCCTCATCGAACTGCAAATGGAAGGCAGCGTCGGCTGACGCAGCCTCCAATCGACGCTTGATCAGGCAGTGGGCGGCGCAGCCTCGCGCAGCACCGAAACGGCGGCGCGATAGTCGTCTGGGCCGATCTCGCCGCGAGCCAGACGGTCGGCAAGGATCGCTTGCGCGTTCATGGTCGGCGATGCCGGGGGTGGGGCAGCGACGAACTGAGCTTGAGCCGGATGTGGATGCCGGCCCCGCCACAGCATGACCGCCAGGACGACTGCCGCGGCCAGTAGCAACAACATGAACAAGAACGCTCCTCCACCACGGCGGCGGCCGAAGCCCATTCCGAACCCGCGTCCGTCGGCGGCGAACGCAACACTTGCAGTGGAGACTGCGACAGCCGCGCCGACCAGTGTGCTGACGACAATCGCTTTACTTCGTTGCATGGGGGCAACCTTTCTCGATGAGTTCGATGGTACGCCTGATCCCGCGTTTCGCAGCCGCCTCGCCCGTTGAGAGTTTGGTATGAAGGTTGTGGTGGGGCGTAGTGCTTCTACGCTCTGTGTTGTGCCGATGCGCCAGGAATGCAAGAACTTCGAGAGTCGCACCTACGCAAACGGTGAGACGGTTCGCAAGTGCAACCTCGACCTGGCTCCCGACGCTCCATGGCGTTGTCCCGAGAACTGCCAGGCGTTCGAGCCGCGGATGGATGCCGGCTGGACCTACGGCTCGATGGTCGCCTCGCCCACGCCGCCCGAGCCACCGGGGCTCGACGACGGAAGCGCCGCGGCGATCCTCGACGAGGCCGAAGATTTCCTCAACTCGATCGGGCCACAGGTGATGTCGGAGGCGGGCATGGGGCGCAAACCGCGCAAGGGACTGCGTCGCTTCATCCGCCGCTTCCGCGACGACGACTGACGCCCACATCTCCCTGTGGAGTGTTTCACGCTCACCTGGGTGCGCCCAGGCACTCCACACCGCTCGTCGTCCTGGGGATTAGCACTACGCGGGTAGTAGAATTTCCGCCGTGCTTGCGTTCTCACCCGACCTGGTCGATCGACCCGACGACCTGCGCAGGGCCGCCGCCGAGCGTGCCCAGGCGATGCCGATGCCGACCGCCGAGCAGGAAGTGTGGCGCTACAGCCGCATCGGCGATCTGCAGCTCGACCGCTTCCATCCGGTCGCTCCGACCACGACGGTGCACGGCGCCAACGGGTACCTGGCCGACCGTCACGACCTCGACACCAGCACGGTGCACGACGTCTTCGACGAGCTGAGCGCGGCGTTCTACGGCGAGACGGTGCTGTCGATCCCCAGGGGCGTCCACGTGCCGGGATCGATCGTCGTCACCCACACCATCGGCGGCCACGATGAGGCAGTGTTCCCGAGGCTCGTCATCGATGCTGGAGAGAACAGCGAAGTCACGGTCGTCGAGCGGTTCATGTCGTCGGGCCAAGGAGCCTCGCTCGTCGTGCCGCGCCTGTTCGTGCGCACCCAGCAGGCCGCCCGGCTCACGTATGTGGCAATCAACGAGCTCAGCACGACGGTGTGGCAACTCGGGCACCAGCAAGCGATCGGCGAGCGCGACTCGACCACGCTGCTGGCCACGGTGGCCCTCGGCGGCGAGTACGCCAGGGTGCGCACCGACGCCAAGGTGGTCGGCCAGGGCGCCAGCACCCGGCAAGTGGCCCTGTACTACGCCGACGACAACCAGATGCACGACTTCCGCACGTTGCAAGATCACATCGCTCCACGCACCACGAGCGACCTGCTGTTCAAGGGCGCCGTGCAAGATACGGCGCGAAGTGTGTACACCGGGTTGATCCGCATCGGTCACGACGCCAAAGGATCTGTGGCGTATCAGACCAACCGCAACCTGACCTTGAGCGCCGGCGCCTGGGCAGAGAGTGTTCCGAACCTGGAGATCGAGACCAACGACGTCAAGTGCAGCCATGCCAGCACGATCGGCCCGATCGACGAGGAGCAGCGGTTCTACCTCGAGAGCCGGGGGATCCCGCCGGAGACGGCCGAGCGTCTTGTCGTGCTCGGCTTCTTCGATGAGGTCCTTGCCCAGCTGCCGGTCGGTCCGCTGGCCGACGAGTTGCGTCAGCAGGTTGCCGCCAAGCTCGATCGGCGCACCCGATGAGCACCGTGGTCTGCCCCCTCACCCAGCTCGCCCCGAACAGCGCGACGCGCTTCGATGTCGAGGGCCGTGCCGTCGCCGTCGTGCGGATCGGAGACGACGTGTACGCCATCGGCGATACCTGTAGCCATGCCAACGTCTCGTTGAGCGAGGGCGAACTGTGGTGCGACGAAAAAGAGATCGAGTGCTGGAAGCACGGAAGCACGTTCAGTCTCATCACCGGCGAACCGCAAACGCTGCCGGCCACCCAGCCCGTGCCGGTGTACGCGGCGACGGTGGTCGACGGCATGATCGAGATCGACTTGGAGGCCCAGTGAGCACCCTCGAGATTCGCGACCTGGTCGCCGCCGTTGCCGGCAAGACCATTCTCAATGGCATCAACCTCACCGTGAGCTCCGGTGAGGTCCATGCGGTCATGGGCCCCAACGGCGCCGGCAAGAGCACCCTGTCGGCAATCGTCATGGGCAAGCCCGGCTACCAGGTGATCTCGGGGGCCGTGCTGCTCGACGGCGTCGACATGCTCGCCTTGCCGAGTTGGCAGCGAGCGCAGGCCGGCCTGCACCTCGTGATGCAATACCCGACGGAAGTGCCCGGTGTTCAGCTGGTCGACGTGATGCACCACGCATTCGCCGCGCGCGGCATGGACACAGCCGGCCTCGATGACCGGCTCGGAGCCGAGGCGGCGCGGATCGGGTTCGACCCGGCGCTGCTGGAGCGCGCCCTCAACGTCGACCTCTCCGGTGGTGAGAAGAAGCGCAACGAGACCCTGCAGGTGGCGATGCTGGAGCCAAAGATCGTCATCCTCGACGAGCTCGATTCCGGCCTCGACATCGACGCCCTGCGCGACTGCGCGCTGCGGATCGAGGCGCTCACCAACGAGCACAACATCGGAGTGCTGGCCATCACCCACTACAACCGGCTGCTCGAGGTGTTGCGTCCCGACTACGTGCACATCCTCGTCAAGGGTCGCATCGTGTCGTCGGGTGGCGCCGAGCTCGCCGATCAGTTGGAGATCGATGGCTACGCCGCCTTCGCAGGCAACGACGAGCCCGCCGGCGGCGCGCTTGCCGACCTTTTCGGGTAGGCCGAACGACTCAATTGGCGGTTTGGGCCTGGTTCCAAACATCGACAATTCGTGACAGTGGGTCACCGCCAGCGGTCGACGGTTTCGCGGCGTTAGGTCAGCTTCCTCCTCACGGCTCGGGGCGCGGCGCGCTCGCCGAGTGTGCCTTCTTGATGATTTGCAGAAAATCACTTAAGGATCGCCAACTTCCGTCCGATGAAGTTCGGGCATATAACAACGGGGCACGGCGGAGGTGAACGGCGGACGCTGCCGTGCGATTGATCGAACGCCGACAAGGAGGCGCTGATGCGTCAGCAAGCAAAACAAACCATTCTCCGGCTGGCGCCGGTCGTGATGCTCGTCATCACTGTCGCTGCGCCGCGAAAATACGTCGGATGAAGAACGTCACCCACAGTCCGGTGCGGATCGCTACGGCCTTGGCAACGTTCGTTGCCTTGATCGCATCGGTCGGTGCACCGTTCACGTGGTAGTGAACTGCGATGTGGGCACCGTCAAGGTGCCCACACCGCCCAGTCCCATTTCTTCGCACTAGATCAAGGAACTCGTCACTTGGCGGATCGCACGACCGACACAGGATCCGGACTCGGGATCGTCGAGTGGTACGTCGCCGCAGTCGCCACCATCGCGGTTGGCCTCACCGGCTTGGTGTACGTCCTCGGCAACGACGTCGTTGCACCGTCGAAGGGCATCTACGTCGCCATCTTCTGCGCGTTGCTGTTCATCGGCGAGAGCGGACCGAGGCTGCTTCGATTCGTCGACGGTGGTCAGGTCACGCCCGGATGGGCCTTCGCGTTCTCCATCGTCCTGCTCGGTTCTCCGATCATCGCCATTGGCGCGATGGCGGGGTGCACGCTGTACCTCGACCTGCGCGATCACAAGTCGTTGACGAAGGTTGTCTTCAACACGGCCCAGATCTCCGCCTCCCTCGCCGCGGGCGCACTCGTGCTGCAGCTGTTGGGTCTGCGCGGAGCGATCACCGATGCCGGGCCGTTGTCGGCTCGGTGGGGGCTCGGAATCCTCGCCGCCGGCGTGCTCGTCTTCTCGGCCAACGCGCTGCTGACGTGCATCGTGCTGGCGCTGCACTACCGGACCGGCATGCGCTCGATCATCAGCCGGAGCTTCTTTCTCAGCATCTCTGCCGACGCGGCCCTGCTGGCCCTCGCGCCAATCTTCGTCGTGGCGATCGAGTACAGCCTGCTGATGCTGCCGTTGCTGGGCGTGACCGCAGTTCTCGTGTATCGCAGCACTCAGCAGGCGCTGGAGCGTGCCCACGAAGCCAACCACGACGGCCTCACTCACCTGCTGAACCGTCGCACCTTCGACACCAACCTCACCGGATACCTCGAATCGAGGAGCGACGATGTCCAGGGCGCGGTGCTGTTGATGGATCTTGATGGGTTCAAGGAGATCAACGATCAGCTCGGTCATCAAACCGGCGACATGGTGCTGATCGGAATCGCCGAACAACTTACGAAGGCGGCACCCGACTCGGCCATCATCGCCCGCGTCGGTGGAGACGAGTTCGCCGTGTTGCTGCCCGACATCGGGTCGGAATCGGAGACGATGGCGCTGGTCGAGAAGCTCCGCGCGGAGTTCACGCGGCCGATCGTCGTCGACGGATTTCCCCTGTCGGTCGGAGCAAGCGTCGGCATGGCCTTCGTCGCCACCGACGGCGACACGTCCGAGGAGCTCTTGAATGCCGCCGACGCCGCGATGTACCGAGCGAAGCGCAACCGCACGGGCGTCGAGAGCTACAAGGCGGTCAGGTCGCATTCGTCTCGTGGTGGCCTTGGCTTGCTCGGCGAGTTGTCGGATGCCATCGCGGCCGACCAGCTGAAGGTTCACTACCAGCCGTTGACACGGTTTCGCGACGGCACGTCGAAGTCGATGGAGGCGTTGCTTCGCTGGCACCATCCCACACTCGGGCACGTGCCCCCCGGTGATTTCATCTCGCTTGCCGAGCACACCGATCTCATCCTGCCGTTGACCCAGTTCGTACTGACCCAGTCAACCGTCGATGCGCGTGCCGTGGACCAGTTCGACATGCGCCTCTCGGTCAACGTCTCTGCCAGGAACCTGCAGGACCGACGGTTTCCCTCCAGCGTTCTCCGTGCGCTCGACGAGGCCGCCCTCAGCCCGACTCGCTTGGAGCTGGAGATCACCGAGAGCGCCCTCGCCAACGAGCCCGACCGCAGCCTGTTCGTCATCAGCGCGATGCGTGAAGCCGGCGTGCGAGTGTCGATCGACGGTTTCGGCACGGGCAACTCATCGTTCAGCATGCTCCGCGAGCTCACCGTCGACCGCTTGAAGATCGACAGCACGTTCGTCAAAGGCATCGCCGACAGTCCGCGACAGCAGCATCTCGTGAAAGCGATGGTCGGGCTGGCCAAGGGGCTTGGGATCGAGACGGTTGCCAAAGGTGTCGAATCCGAGGAGTCGTGGGACATCCTCGCCGAGCTCGGTTGCGACGTCGCCCAAGGCTTTCTCATCAGCCGGCCGTTGCCCATGCCGGACCTCGTCGAGTGGCTCGACGTTCGCCACCCACTGGCTTCATTGGGTCAGGTGTCCTGAATGATCATCGTCGTTGCCGCCATCCTCGCCGTTCTGACTGTGCCCCTGGTGGGACGGTCACTGGCGCCGTTGGCCAACCTCCCGTTGAAGCGGGTGTGGCTGGTTTGGCTCAGCATCGGATTGCAGGTCGCGATCGTCTCCGTGTTCGATTTGCCGAACTGGCTGGGACGACCGCTGCACCTCACCACCTACGCGTTGTCGGCGGCGTTCCTGTGGAGCAACCGACACCTCCCGGGCGCGTGGATCCTGGCCCTTGGCACCGCCTTGAACCTGGCCGCGATCGTTGCCAACGGCGGGACGATGCCGGCGTCTGCGTCGGCCTTTCGCAGTGCCGGGTTGGCGAACGCCGGGACCCAGTTCGAGAACTCGAACGTCGTCCACGGGGCGCGGCTGCCCTGGCTCGGCGACGTCTTCGCCATCCCGAAGGGCTGGCCGCTTGCCAACGTGTTCAGCATCGGTGACGTCGTAGTCGTCGTAGCCATCACCTACTTCGTCCACGTGTGGTGTCGACGATCGCCGTCCGCCACCGGCGACCCGGCGCCGACTTCACCCGGGTTGGCTGCCGCCGGCTGACCGTCACGTCGACGTCGTGGCTACGTTTGCTACATGACGTGGAACGAGTCCGGTGGCGTGCTTCGAACCCAACTGACCTTTGCCGACTTTGCCGAGGCTTTTGCCTTCATGACCCGTGTCGGCCTGGTCGCCCAGGAGCAGGGCCATCATCCCGACTTGTCGATCTCGTGGAACCGCGTCAACATCTCGTTGACCACCCATGACGCCGGCAACACGGTCACCGAGAACGATCGGAAGTTGGCAGCCACGATCGACGCGATGAGGGCATCGTGACCGACGTTCATCCCAACGTCACTCGTGTCGCCTCCGCTGCCGCGGAGTTCGGTCTCGCCATCGTCCCGAAGCGTTTTCCCGAAGGCACCAAGACCGCTGTCGATGCGGCGGCGGCTATCGGGGTTCATGTCGGTCAGATCGTGAAGAGCCTGATCTTCGCCGTCGATGGCGAGGTCGTGTTGGCGTACGTCAGCGGCGCCAACCAGCTCGACGAGAAGAAGTTGGCGCACGCCGCCGGTGGTGCGAAGTGCGCGCGCGTCGATGCCGACACGGTCTATGAGACGACGGGCTTCCCGATCGGCGGGGTCCCGCCGTTCGGTCACAAGACCAAGCTGCGGATCTTCATCGACCCCGACCTGTTGCAGCACGACGAGATCTGGGCAGCTGCGGGAACGTGGCACGACGTGTTCAGCATCGAACCCGCCGATCTGGTCCGAGCCAGCGGCGGAACTGTGGTCGACCTCAAGCGCGGCTGAGTTCGGTTGCGAACGCGCGTCATACCAGCGTCGATCCGAGGCCCCGATCCGAACTACCGATCCGAGCGCGGGAAGACGAGAGTGTTTTCGCCCACTCGACACCCGCACCTGTCGTCGCGACAGGTCCGCCTGTCGAGCCAGAAAAGAGTTAGGCATGGCGCGAGAGTTCGGACAACTCGATCGCAACATGGAGGGTGGGGGATCCGTCAGAGGATCGCTCTGGGCTTGGCACCCTGCGGCCGATGCTCGGCGAAGACCAAATGGTCGAGGCGCTCGAACGCGGCGCCTGGTCGATGTACGGCCGCTTCGGCCGAGGTCCGGGCGCGCTGCTCACCGACACGCCGACCCGGCTGTTGGTCGGGACTCCGGTGTCCCAGCCGCCCTACAACACCGTCTTCCGTTTCCTCGACGTGCGCTACGGCCTCGACGCCGTCGGCTCCAGCTTCGTCAAAACGGCGTTCGAGGACGACTGGCGATTGCGAACTGGGGTGAGGGCCGGTTGGATAGTCGCATGCGTGGTCATCGGGGCGAAGCCGTCGAACTGACAGCGATCGTGTGGGCCGCGGCCGAAGGCGGGTTCAGGCCGAGGCGCTGAGCAACCTGGTGGAAGCGACCGCCCGTTGTGCCGCGGAGATGTCCGCAATGCCGACGCGTCACAGGTCGTAGCGTCGCTGCGCGATTGGGTGTTGCGGCGCTGACTGGCGAGAACCACACTCGCCGAGGCCAAGCCGTGTCAACGAGGTGTTTGTCGTAGACTTGTGGGCGTGGAGCAACCGCCCGTGATCGAGGATGGGCGCGGAGTCGACATCTCCCAGATCCGCCGACAGTTGCGCTTGTCGGTGCCCGAGCGCGTCCGCGAGATGGTGCATGCTGCCAACGTCATGCTGGACATCCAGCGAACCGCACAGGCGTCGATCCGTCGTCAGAACCGCTGATGTTCGATCCTGTTCGGATCTGTACGATCCTGAACGAGGAGAGCGTCGACTACGTCGTGGTCGGAGGGTTCGCCGCAGTAGTCCACGGCTCGTCGCTGCCGACGCGTGACATCGACCTGGTCCCATCGCGCAATCCGAGCAACTTGGACCGACTCGCTCGAGCATTGAAACGGATGAACGCGATGATCCGTACGGAAGGTGAACCTGTGCCGACGGTGTTGGACGGCCCGTTCCTGGCCAACATGCCGGTGATGCTGAACCTTGTAACCGATCTTGGAGAGCTGGATCTCACGTTCATTCCATCGGGCGGCCTCGGTGGGTTCGACGAGTGGGACGCTCATGCGATCGCCATAGACATTGCCGAGGGTCTGGAAGTCCACATCGCCGCGCTCGACGACATCATTGACTCCAAGCGAGCCGCCAATCGTCTGAAGGATCAGCGATCGTTGCCCTACCTGGAGTCGCTGCGCGAACAACTACGCGACCGCTGAATCACGTCAGGTTTCAGTAGCGAGTCGGCGGGTCAGCCGGGCCAGGCAGAAGGGTCGCGGCCGAGTTCCACCGATCGCTTGGTAACCCACAGCGGCACCTCCATCGGCTGGCCGTGAAGCAGGCCCTCGACGTGCTCGCCGCCCTCGATCCAGACATGGCACGTGTTGAGGTTGGCCAGTACCGCGCCTTGGCGTGCCTCGCGGGTGTCGAACGGGGTGCCGTGACCTGCGGCGCGAGCCTGGGCCATGTGGAACGACCACAGCGACTGGACCGCGACTGGTGCCATCGCCTGCAGCAGTGCCGTGGTGTGGGTGCATCCGCGCGGGCCGCCGAACAACTCACGCACCCGGTGGGTGAAGCCACGAGCGATCGACAAACCGACCAGGTTGCCGTAGTGCTCCTCGATCCGCGGGCACGTCGAGTGCGGATGGATCTCCAGCACTGCTTTCGCAGCGGTGATTTCGAGCGACGGAACGCCGATCTCCAGATCGACGATCATGTGGTGAATCGTCAACGGGTCGGGATCGTCGGTGATGTACAACCCCGCCGGCTTCTGGTCGCGGACTGCACCGCGCAGCACGAGTGTGTCGAAGCCCTTGCAATAGGCGCGCACGACGTACGCCCGCTCGTGGATGAGCTCCTCATTCGGATCGACGCCCTCCGGATGCGGCGTGATCGCATCGAACGAAGGTGTCATGCCGAAGTGGCCTCGGCCAATGCCTCGATCAGTGTGTTCCACGCCAACGTGGCGCATTTGATTCGCACGGGAAACTTGACCACGCCCTGCAACGCCTCGAGATCGCCGAGCTTGACCTCGACCTCGGGGGCGCGCTCGCCCTCGGGAAGTTCTTCCTCGATCGACATCATCCCCTTGAATCGGCGGACCAGGGCACGGACCTCGGTGACGGACCGACCCTTGACGGCCTGGCTCATCATCGATGCAGAGCTCTGCGAGATCGAGCAACCCTGGCCGCCGACCTTCACGTCGGTGATGGTGTCGCCGTCGACTTGGAGGTAGACGTCGATCTCATCACCGCACAACGGGTTGTGGCCCACGGCGTGAGCAGCGGGCGGGGGCAGCTCGCCACGATTGCGCGGCGTGCGGTAGTGGTCGAGGATGATCTCGCGGTACAGGTCTTCGAGGCCCGGCATGTTGTGGTTCCTCTCCTTCGGCTCAGAGCCCGAAGATATCGCTGGCGCCGTCGAGCGCATCCGCAAGAGCGTCGACGTCGTGCTGGTCGTTGTACAGGTAGAAGCTGGCGCGAGCGGTGGCGTTGACGTTGAGCAGCCGCATGAGCGGCTTGACGCAGTGGTGGCCGGCACGCAGGCACACGTTGCGCTGATCCAACACCTGCGACAGGTCGTGCGGGTGGATGTTGCGGAACCCGAAGCTGAACGTGGCCCCGCGCACCTCGACGTTGGTCGGTCCGTGGAGGCAGATGTCGTCGCCGTAGCGCTCGTTGAGCGTGTCCATGGCGTACGTAGCGATCTCCATCTCGTGGCGCCGCACGTTGGCCATGCCGAGGTCTTCGAGGAAGTCGATCGCTGCGTGGAGACCGATGGCCTCGGTGATCGGTGGCGTGCCGGCCTCGAACTTGGCCGGTAGTTCAGCTGGTGCGAAGCCGTCCATGCGCACGTCGGCGATCATGTTGCCGCCGCCGAGGAATGGCGGCATCCCCTCGAGCAGCGCCTGCCGACCCCAGAGAACACCGATGCCGGAGGGCCCACACATCTTGTGGCTGCTGAACGCGACGAAGTCGGCGTCCCAAGCCTGAACGTCGGTGACGTTGTGGGGCACGTACTGGCAGGCATCGACGATCGCCAACGCGCCGGCTGCGTGGGCGGCATCGCACAGCTGGCGAACGGGAGTGATCGTGCCCAGCACGTTGCTCATCGCGGTGAAGGCGAACGCCTTCGCCCCGTCGAGCAGTGACGAGAGGTTGGTGAGGTCGAGTTGGCCGTCGTTGGTGAGCGGCACCCAGCGCAGCTCGATGCCGCGCTCGGCCGCAAGCATGTGCCACGGCACGATGTTGGCGTGGTGCTCCATCTGGGTGAGCACGACGACATCGCCGGCACGGAGGTTGGCCCGCCCCCAGCTGTAGGCCACCAGGTTCAAGCCCTCGGTGGCGTTCTTCGTGAAGATGACGTCGTCGGCGTGTGGTGCGTTGATGAACCTGCGCACGGCCTTGCGTGCGTGCTCGAATGCCTCGGTGGCTTCCGCTGCGAGCTGGTAGGCGCTGCGATTGATCGGCGCGTAGGAGGTCTCCATGAAGTTGGTCATCGCGTCGATGACCACGCGTGGCTTCTGCGAGGTGTTGGCCGAGTCGAGGTACACCAATCGCTGACCGTTGATCTTCCGTTGCAGCAACGGGAACTGGGCTTGGATCGAGGCGACGTCGAGGGTCATCGGAACGCCTCGTAACCGTCACGCTCCAACTGGGCGGCAAGCTCCATTCCTCCGCTGGCAACGATGCGACCACCGACCAGGATGTGCACCCGGTCGGGCTGAACCTCGTCGAGCAGGCGCTGGTAGTGGGTGATCAGCACCACCCCCATTTGCGGGCGGTCGCTGCGAATCTCGCGGATGCCCTTGGCGACGGTGCGGAGCGCGTCGATGTCGAGCCCCGAGTCGGTCTCGTCGAGGATCGCCAGCTCGGGCTGGAGAACCGCCATCTGCATGATCTCGTTGCGCTTTTTCTCGCCCCCACTGAACCCTTCGTTGAGATACCGGTCGACGAACGACGAGTCCATGCCCAGCCGTTTCATCCACTCCATCGTGGCCAGCCGCAGCTCGAGCACGCTGAGGTCGATGCCTTTGCGGGCCGACAACGCCTGACGCAGGAACTGGATGACGGACACGCCTGGGATCTCTTGCGGATACTGGAACGCAAGGAACATGCCGGCCTTGGCCCGCACATCGGTCGGCCAGTCGGTGATGTCGTCACCCTGGAAGAAGACGCGGCCCGACGTGACGACGTACTCGGGAGACCCCAACAACGTGCTGGCCAGGGTGCTCTTTCCGGAACCGTTGGGACCCATGATCGCGTGGGCTTCGCCGGCGTTGACGGTCAGGGACAGGCCACGGAGGATGTCGTCGCCTGCCGCCTGGGCGAATGACTCGTTGGCCGCCGATTCGTTGGCTGCCGACTCGGTGAGGGCTGGTCTGGCATGCAGGTCTTCGATTCGGAACAGCTCGGTCGCAGCCGTATTCATGACCCCCAGTGTATTTCCACTACCGCCGTAGTGGAAACCCCAACCGGAAAGACTTCTGGGGTCAGGTGGGATCTGCGCTCAGCGCCCGCCAGATCGCCGGATATGAACGGTATTCGAAGGTCGAGTCGACGTAGCCGGCCTCGGAAAGTGCCTGGTGGAACCGTGGAAGGTTGCGGAACGGCACACCGGAATCGACGTGATGGGCGAGGTGCCAGCCGATGTGGTACGGCACCAGGAGGAATCGGGCCAGCAGGTGTTGGCGGACCGAGTGGGTGGTCTGGCGGCGGTCTTTCGAGCGCTGCATGCCGCCGTGCTCGGCGATCGACCGCAACCGGTTGATCACCCTCCACACGGTGAGATATGGCGCCAGCCACAGCACGGGGTACAACCACCAATGACCGGAGACGATGGCTGCGGCGAGCAGCACTGCCTGGACCGCAAGGATCTTCCACACGGTGCGCCGCGAACGGCGGTCGGGGGAGCGGAGGTTGCCCAAGAGCTGGCGCATCAGCTTCAGCCCGGTCTGACCGGTGGCGTCGCGGATCAGCTTGCGCCGCAGGCTGGCGCGCCCGATCGGGTAGCCGGCGTAGAGGGGGATGTCGGGCTCGTCGGGCCCGAACTCGTCGCGATGATGCGCCATGTGGACTCGTCGGTACGCGTCGGTGGAGGTGAACGCCGGAAATCCGAGCACCCACCGGCCGACCCAATCGTTGGACCGCTTGTCGGAGAACAGCAGGCGGTGCGCGGCCTCGTGCATCAACGAAGCGAACTGGGCGAATGCCCGGCCCATCAGCAAGAACGTGATCGGCAGGGTCCACACGTAGCGCACGCTGAGCCAGATCAAAGCTGCCGTCTGGACGTAGAGGCTGGCGACGGAAACCGCGTTGCGCCACGAGGAGATCCGGCGCAGCTCCTCGCGCAGCGCCGGAGTCGGCCGCCCATCAATGCGCACCGCGGCGGTGTCGTGTGCCTCGGGCAACGCCGCGGGAACCATGGTCACCATTGGTTGCAATGCTACGACCGCAACTTTCACCTGCCCAGAAGATCTTCCTTCCACGCACGGAACCTGGTGTGTCGCGCCCCGCTGGGACCGTCGCCGTCGCCGCTGTTGTCGGGGAACAGGCGAAAGGTGTGCTGCGCTGTCAGGTCGTCGGCTCGGCCCGCCCAGTATCGGGCGTCGCCGCCGGCCGCCGGCCCGGCCCTCCACAGCAACCAGTTGCCGATTCGCCGCTTGTATTCCGCCTCGGGCCGATTTGGCAGGTCGTCGCCCAATGACAGCAGTTCGCTCGGCGCTTCGAGCCAGGCCGAGGCAACGATGTTGCGGTCGCGAGTTGGCGTGGCCGGCAGGGCGTCGGTGTGAATCGGCGTGTGATCGGCCGGGCGTTGGTCGTAGCGCAACGCCGGTTGTTGGTCCGCAGGCTCGTCGGTCATCGTCGACGCAGCCTGGCCATCGATGGACGTTCGACCGCGAACCAACTGCCCGTGGCGCACACCGCCGCCAGCACGGTCGAGACGGCGATGAACGTCGCCGGTCGTGTGGCCCAGTGGTACATCGCCACGAGCTGTTGCATGGGCCATGCGTAGAGATACAGCCCATACGACACGTCGATGCCGCGGAGCAGGCGTGCTAGCGGGGCGATCATCGCCGCGACGGGTGGAAGCACCAGCGCCATCGCTGCCTGAGTGATGTGTTCGCTCAAGAACGCCGAACCGCCGCGGCCGGCGATCACGGCGAGCACCAGCGCGGCGACCGGAACCCAGCCGAACAGTCGGATGCGATGCGCCCACACCGCGACCATCGTGCCGGTGAGGAACACGAACAGGAACGCGGCCAGCTGCCGATCGGCGTACGGGCCGGCTACGAACGTGGTGAGATCGACGCGCTTGGCGTACCCGATCGCGAGGGCCAGCGAGACGAGCCAGGCGATCGTCATCGTGCGTCTGCCGCCGTAGCGCCTGCCGACGATGGCGACCAGCCCGATCACCAGGTAGCAACGGATCTCGTACGGCAGTGTCCACAACGAGCCGTTGATGAAGCTGCCCCCGGTTGCGACCCCGTATGGAGTATCGGTGGTGAACACGTCGGCGATGCCATGAGAGAACGAGACGGGAAGCGTGACTGCACGACCGACGTAGCCAACGGGCCCGTCGGGACGAAAGGTCAGGTAGCCACCGACGTGGTGATGGTGGTGGATCCAGCCGAGCACGCCGACAATGGAGGCACTGAAGGCGATCGCGACCCACAAGGCCGGGATGACCCTGGCGAAACGGGCCCGTGCGAACGATCCGGTTCGACGGTTCAGCGCACTTCGGCCGACCAGCAACCCACTGAGTGCGAAGAAGCCACCGACTGCGAAGCCGCCGAGGGTCAGCACCTTCGGGGCCAGGGGTGAGACCGGTTCGTTGCCGAACCCGCCGAGCGTCCAGGTGTGGCTGACCAACACCAGGAACGCCAGCACCAGGCGAACCAGATCGAAACCGGGCGAGCGGGTGTCGAGGAACTCGTCGAGGGTCAGCGATCGCAGCGTGGAGGACGTGGCCAGCGTCGCCGTGTCACCAACCACGGGCGATCCAGGCGCCGAGCTGCGGGCGCTCGCGAGCGATCGTCGTGCTCACGCCATGACCCGGCATGACAATCGTCTCGGGAGGGAAGGTGAACAGCGATGTGTCGATCGAATGGATGATCGTGGCGAAGTCGCCTCCGTCGAGCGAGGTGTTGCCCGGCCCACCCGGGAACAGCGTGTCGCCGGTGAAGAGCAGGGGCGCACCCTGCACCTTGAAGCTGACCGAACCGGCGGTGTGGCCGGGGTTGTGAATTGCCGTGAGTCGCAAGTTGCCGACTTCGATCACCTCGGCGTCGTCGATGAACACGTCGTAGCCGACCTCTTTCAACCGCGGCGCATCAGCCGCGGTGACGGCAACTTGATACCCGGCCTCGCGCATGGCCGGGATTGCTTGGATGTGATCCCAATGACCGTGAGTCTCCAACACGCGGCGCACACCGAGCCGCTGGCACAGGTCGAGGAGTTGCTCGTGCTCGTTGGCGGCGTCGATCAGCACTGCGTCTCCGGTCTCGCGGCAACGCAACACGAACACGTTGTTCGCGTATGGCCCGACGATGACGCGATGGATCTCGAGACGGCTGTCGGCCCAGTGGAGTGTGCTCATGAGCCGACGTTAGCGAGCCGACGACAGCCCGATGGTGTGTCGCTACGCTTCGCCGATGACCGCGACCGACCCAGCGCTGTGGACGACGACACAACAGGTAGCGGCAATTCGCCGACGCGAGCTCGGCAGCGTCGAGCTGCTCGACGCGCAGCTGGCCCGCGTCGAACGGCTCGATCCCCAGGTGAACGCAGTCTGCACGCTGTCGATAGATGACGCCCGAGTGCGGGCCCGTGCCGCCGACCAGGCAACCGCGGATGGCGAGGTCTGGGGCCCGCTTCACGGCGTGCCGATCACGGTGAAGGACGCGATCGCGACGGCCGGAATCCGTTCGACTGGTGGGTCGCCGCAACTGCTCGACCATGTTCCGCAAATCGACGCCGAGGCGGTCGCCGCGCTCAAGCAGGCGGGCGCGATCGTCTTCGGCAAGACCAACGTTCCGCTGTGGTCGGGCGACCTGCAGACGTTCAACGAGATGTTCGGTACGACCAACAATCCGTGGGATCTGGCTCGCGTGCCGGGCGGGTCGTCCGGAGGCGCGGCTGCCGCCGTTGCCTGTGGGATGACGAGCTTCGAGATCGGCACCGACATCGGCGGATCGGTGCGCGTGCCGTCGGCGTTCTGCGGTGTGTTCGGCCACAAGCCGTCGTTCGGCGTCATCCCGACCTTGGGTTATCTCGACGAGCCCAACGGCGGCGTGACCGAGAGCGACGTCAACGTCTTCGGCCCGATCGCCCGCGGCGCCGACGATCTCGAGCTGCTCCTCGGTGTGCTCGCCCGACCGACCGTCGAGCGGGCTGTGGGCTGGCGCCTCGATCTGCCACCCGCCGATGTTCACGATGTGCGATCGCTACGCGTGGCGACCTGGTTCGACGAGCCTTCGATCCCGATGGACGCGGAGATGATCGGGGTGCTCGATGGTGTCGCCGATCGGCTCGCGGAGGCAGGTGCGTCCGTTGATCGGAAGGCCCGCCCGCAGCTCGATTTCACCGAGGCGTGGCATGCGGGAGGCTGGCTGATCTCGTCCGCCACGCACATCAGCGACGGCGACCACACGGTCCATCACGTCGACTGGCTGGTGGCCGACCGTGTCAGGGCACGACGTCGCCATCGGTGGGCCGAGTTCTTCGAGAACTTCGACGTGTTGCTCTGCCCGGTCACCCTGACGCCCGCGTTTGCGCATCATCAACAAGGAACATGGGCGAATCGCGAGATCGTCGTCGACGGAGTGACTGTGCCGTACTTCGCGTTGGAAGCGTGGCCGGCACTGATCGGGTCGGCGTACCTGCCGTCGACGTCGACACCCGTCGGTCGCACCACCGCCGGTTTGCCCGTGGGTGTCCAAGTGGTGGCGC
Source organism: Ilumatobacteraceae bacterium (assembly GCA_025358075.1). Taxonomy (GTDB): domain Bacteria; phylum Actinomycetota; class Acidimicrobiia; order Acidimicrobiales; family Ilumatobacteraceae; genus JAENVT01. Next base: position 11,723 of record JANYKU010000182.1, on the reverse strand, counting down.
CCTTCCTGCACGACTACCAGGCGATCGCCGCCTCGGCGCTCATCTCCGACCTCGTCGGCGGCTACGAAGTCCCCCCGATCGCCCGCTGACCCGCCTCGGTCGCTTGGGCGCGAAAACCGCAACGTCAGTGCCGAAATCTCGCCCATGGGCGCGTCGATCAACAGCGTGGCTCAGGTCGAGGCGACGTCAAAGCCCAGCGACATTGCCACCGGAATCTGCGCCGGATCGAACGTGACGAATCGCACTGGTCGGGGGAGCCGGTCGGCTGCGGCGAGATGGATTGCGTCGGCGAGGCGCAGTGGTTGCTCGCGCATCAAGACGCCGGCGCGGTCGAGGCAGCGCTGGTCGACCGGAACGACTGCCACGCGATCCCACGACAGGCGGACCAGATCCTCGAGCTCGGACCGCAATGCGGGCTCATCCGTGACGCGGTCGACGAGCGCCAGCGATTCCATCAGCGTCAGGCCGCTGCTGCACCAGTCGTGGTCGTGGTCGAGCGCCGCAAGCACGACGGCACGTGCCGGACCGTCGAGGTGCAGACCGACCAGGGCACTGGTGTCGAGATAGACGGTCATCCGCGGATCTCGCGCAGCAACCTGTCGAGTCGCACGTTGGCCCACGTCGACACCGTGCCATCGGCCGTGCGCCCATCCGATCGCCTCGGAGCGATCAACCCGCCCGACGCCACGAGGGACGACAGTCGCGCCGCGTCCGCCGGCTCGTCACTGGTCGTCAGGGGACCAAGTGCTGCGACCGGCGCGCCGCCGATCGAGATGACCGTCGTCTCGCCACCCGCGGCGCGGCGAACGTGGGCGGCGAGATCGATCCGCAGTTGACGGATGCCAATCATGTGTACCGCAGTGTACACATGGCGGCTGGCGAGGGTTCGCCCGTGTAGGACACACTCCCGACATGAACTTTGCCTTCACCGAAGAACAAGAAGAGCTGCGCAAGACCGTCCGGGCTTTTCTGGAAGCCAAGAGCCCCGAGTCTGCGGTACGCGAACAGATGGAGACCGAGAACGGCTTCGACCCGGCGGTGTGGGCCCAGATGGGCGAGCAGATGGGCTTGCAGGGTTTGCACATCCCCGAGGAGTACGGCGGGTCGGGCTACACCTACGTCGAGCTCGGCATCGTGCTCGAAGAGATGGGTCGAGCACTGCTGTGTGCTCCGTTCTTCTCGTCGGTCGTTCTGGCCGCCAACACGTTGCTGCACAGTGGTGACGACGCCGCCAAGAAGACCTATCTCCCCGGCATCGCCAGTGGCGAGACCAGGGCCACGGTGGCCTTCACCGAGCCGTCCGGCAAGTGGGACGAAGCGGGCATCACCATGCAGGCCACGGCGTCTGGTGGTGGGTTCACGCTCAATGGCACGAAGATGTTCGTGCTCGACGGCCACACGGCAGACACGATCATCGTTGCCGCCCGTACCGGCAAGGGCGTCAGCTTGTTCGCCGTCGAGGGCACGGCCGGCGGGCTCACCCGCACCTCGCTGTCGACGATGGATCAGACCCGCAAGCAGGCCAAGCTCGAGTTCGCCGACACGCCGGCAACGCTGATCGGAACCGAGGGCGACGGGTGGACCGTGCTGTCCACCGTGCTCGATCTGGCGGCGATCGGTTTGGCAGCGGAGCAGGTTGGCGGTGCTCAGAAGGTGTTGGACATGGCCGTCGAGTACGCCAAGGTGCGCGTGCAGTTCGGTCGGCCGATCGGCTCGTTCCAGGCGATCAAGCACAAGTGTGCCGACATGCTGCTGGAGGTCGAGTCGGCGAAGAGCGCGGCGTACTACGGCATGTGGTGCGCGGCCGAGATGAACGACGAACTGCCGTCGGTGGCATCGCTGGCCAAGGCATATTGCAGCGAGGCCTACTTCCACGCGACCGCCGAGAACATCCAGATCCATGGCGGAATCGGCTTCACCTGGGAGCACCCGGCGCACCTCTACTTCAAGCGGGCGAAGTCGTCGGAGCTGCTGTTCGGCGACCCGACGTATCACCGCGAACTGCTCGCCCAGCGCATCGGCATCTGACGCAGTCGGCGCGGCCACGCCGTCGCCGGGGGTTTAGCCCTCCTTCCACATTGGGTACTCACGAACGGGTGATATTGACCCCCCATCCAATTGGAAGGAACTGAAAATGCAAAAACGAACCCTGGCCTGTATGGCCGCGGTCGGCTGCGCTGCAGCCATCGCAATACCCTCCATCGCACTTGGTAACGCAAGAAGCAACACGAGCACCACGCAAGCTGCACAAACACCGTACGTGGCTCGTCTAACCGGTGCATCAGCCGAAACGCCCCCGGGTGAACCCCTCGGCATCGGCGGCGCGGCCGTGACCTTCGACATCACCAATCCCCTCAGCAACACCGACGGAGCCACCGTGTGTTGGGACCTTTCCTACAGCGGGCTCACGGGCACCGTGACTGCGTCTCATATCCACCGCGGCGCCGCTGGGACCAATGGGAACATCGTGCTTCCGTTCGGCAACATCACGGCTACGGGTGCGACAGGCTGTGCGCCCGTAGGTGCTGCTGTCCTCCCCGAAACGGTGGGCGGCGGAATTCTCGCTACCCAGATCGAGGCCAATCCCGCCGGGTTCTATGTGAACGTACACACCACCACCTTCCCTGCCGGAGCCATCCGCGGTCAGTTGGCCGCTGGGCCGCCGCCAGCCGGTGAAGCTCACCTGTTGCCGGCCCCGCTGCGCGCTTATGACTCCCGTGATCTTGACGGACCGATCGCGCTGAACACAACCCGCACCGTCAGCTTGGCCACGGGTAAGGACTCGGCAAATGCCACGGTCCTTGCCGTGCCGCCGGGAGCAACTGGGGCGATCGTGACCTTGACCGTCACTGATACGTCCATTGCCAACAGCCCTGGAGGCTTCTTGAAGCTGTACACCGCAGCACTCGGCACGCCTCCGTCGACCAGCAGCATCAACTGGACTGGTGCCGGCCAGAACCTGGCGGTCACCACACAGGTCGCAGTGGATGCTTCCGGTCGGGTGAAGATCACCGACGGAGCGAATCCGACGAACTTCGTGGTCGACGTCATCGGCTACCTGTTCTGACGGACTGAGTCCGGCGCCGGGGTCTCCTCTCTGAGACCTCGGCGCCGACTCCGTCGCCTAGGGTCCTCTCGACCGTTCTTCGGTACGAGACAGGGGACCCCCATGCAAACGAAATCATTGATCGCTATGGCCGCGGTCGGAATGACCGCGGCGATCGCGATTCCGAGCATCGCCTTCGGCAACGCCCGCAGCAATCAGGGCACGCTGAGCTACTTGCGGGTAGCGCAAACCCCGTACCTTGCCCAATTGTCGAGTGCCAAAGTGCTGCCGGCGTTGTCTGGCAACGCAAGCGGATCCGGTACCGCAGCCGTCACGTTGGATGTCGTTGACGCGACCAACGCCCAGGTCTGTTGGGACCTCACGTACACCGGCATTGCGACTCCGACAGACGTGCACATCGAACATGCCGCGGGTGGCGTGCCCGTTGTGTCGTTCATGCCCTTCGCCAATCTCGGCGCCACTTCCGCCACAGGATGCGTTGCGGCTCCGCCGGCGACGCTCGATGCGATCCTCGCTAATCCGTCGGACTACTACGTCAACGTGATCACCGCCGGCTTCCTCAATGGAGCCATTCGAGGTCAGTTGGCTGCCGGGCCCGCTCCCGCAGGCGAGTTGCATCTCCTGCCGGTGCCGCTGCGGGCGTACGACTCTCGCGACAACTCCGGCGTCAAGATCGCCGCGTCCGAGACGCGGAACATCAATCTGGCGACGGGCAAAGACGCGCTGGGTGCAAGCTTCATCGCGGTTCCGCCAGGTGCCACCGCCGCGATGGTCACGCTCACGGTCACATCGACGTCGGGCAACGGCGGGTTCTTGAAGCTGTACAGCGCAGCGATCCTCGAGCCGTCGACGAGCAGCATCAACTGGTCGACAGCGGGCGAGAACGTTGCCGTCAGCACCACCGTGGCTGTCGATGCCAGCGGTCGGGTGAAGGTGACGGCCGGAGCCAACTCGACGCACTTCGTCATCGACGTGATCGGGTACTTGTTCTGACCTCGATCGCTAGGGTGAGCCTCGATGCCGGCCATCACCCTCATCCTGATCATCGCCGGCGCGCTGTGCACCTTCGTCATCGCCGCGGTGGTCGTCGGTCGTGAGGCGCGCCGGTTGGATTCGGTCGCGCCGCGCTCGGTGTACATCGTCGATGAGGCCGTCGAGTTCGTCGCCGAGTATCTGCCGTCCGACACCCAAGCCCGCCTGACCCCCGACGAGTTGGAGCAACTGCTGACCTTCCACATGCGGTGGTTGCACGCCAAGGGGTTGCAGCCATCGAACGTGGTCGACCGCCGCCAAGACATCACCACACCGGTGGTGGTCACGGAAGACACGCTCACCGGTTTCCTGTTCGGCGAGGCCGAACGTAACGGCATCGAGATCCTCGACGACGTCGATGTCGTTCGGGTCGTCGATGCCCACCACGCCTACTTCGAGGCGATCGGGGCAGTGGGTCCACAGGCCACCGCGACGGAGCTCGGCGAGACGCGAGCAGCGCTGGCGCCGGGACAGGCGCCGGCGGCCCGAATCGACGCCGGCGATGAGTCGAGAGACCTAGATCATCATGTTGAGGTTGTCGACGACGCGCCGACCGAGTGATTCGTCGCCGGTGATCTCGATTCGTTCGGCGATCGACTCGGCGCCGCGCCGACCGGTCGCCAGCACGATGAACGTCTCCGGATCGAGGCGGATCGCGGCGAGTGGTTCGTGCGTTGCTGCATCGACGATCGCCGCCCGGCCACCGTTGACCTCGCACACCACATGCCGGTTCACGTCTCCGCTGATGTCGAGGATCACCGCGCCGCCCTCCGGTGTCGCCGCTCGCTTGCCGACCACCATCGGGATCGTGCGCAGCAGGCGATCGATCGTGTGCTCCGCTGCCGGGCCCGCCATGTGGCCGGGCCGGTCGACGGCGCGGCGCATGTCTTGCTCGTGGATCCAGCAATCGAGCACACGGATGTGCAGGAAGTCGGCCATCGTGCCCGGTCCGGTCGGGTTCATCATCTCCTTGGCGAACTGCGACTCGTCGGCAGCGCGCAGGGTGGCCAGGCGCAGTGCGGCGAGCGCATTCCACTCGGCCAGCACTTCGCTGCCGGTGCAACCGCGGCGAGCCTCGACCTCGGCCTCGTTGAACTGTCCGATCGGGTTCTTGACGTAGCTCCCCATCTCGGCCGGCGTCGCCGCGGCTGGGAGACCTTGCAGCATCCGCTCGGTGCCGATCAAGTGGGCGAGGTTGTCTTGCACAGTCCAGCCGGGCAGATCGGTTGGCAGCTTCCACTCGCGCTCGTCGAGCTCGGCACCCAATGCCGAAGTCGACCGCCAGACAGCCTCGAGGTTGTCGATCAGGTCGGTGGGGATCATGGCTGCCTCACGGTGCGGGGTTCTGGATGGTTGCCCACTGGCGCGCTACCAAGTAGGGCTGGAACGTGCTGGCGATCATTCGCAGATCGGCGTGCGTCTTGGGAGTCTTGAGCTCGAACAGTCCGTCGATCTCCGAGTAGGCGATGCACAGCTCCCACAAGCGCAGCGCGGCCGCGCCGGCGGGCGCGGGTACCACGACGGGGCCGAACACGGCACGTTCGTTGGGCAGGATGATGATCGGCACGCCGAATGCGCCATAGGTGGCGACCGCGTGATCGTGGTCGGCGCGCACGTCGTCGTGAGTGGTGAGATCGGCCAGCGCGTCGTCCCACGCCCTCGAAGGTGCGCCGATCGAATCGAGAAGTTGGAGGGCAACGTCACGCTCGTAGAACCGCCGACCCTCGACGTGGAGTGCGTGCCCACAGGCCGCGTACCACCGATCACACAGGTCCATGTCGATTCGTCGCAACCATGCAGCGACGCGCATCGGCGTCCAGCCGTACGCCAACGGTCGTTCCCACGGATGCCGCTTGCCCTCGGGCCGGTTGATCTCCTCCAGCGAGAAGAACCTCCAGGTGATCTCGAGGTCGATCTGGGACCGAACGTCACGGATCCACAGCGAAGTCTGATAGGCCCACGGGCACATCGGGTCGAAGTAGAACTCGACGGGGGAGGGCACCGGCTCATCTTCGCATCGACCGATCTTGGCGCTAGCGTCGGGCGACATGCAGCGACCGTCGCGTTTCGAGCACACCAGGTTCCTGGGAGACAAGCGCACGCAGTTGGTCTACGACCTCGATTCATGGGATGACGCGGCGGTGATCGACGACATCGTCGACGCCGAAACCGGCTTGTGTTTCGGCCCCGACACGCTGGTCGAGGCACGCAACCGTGGGTACACGTTGGCCCGCACTGGACTCGTGCGTCGCCAACGCAAGCCAAGGGCATGAGCCAGAGAATGTGAACGGCGAGTTCAAGTCCGGCGACCTCGTTCTGTCCCGCTACTTGGCGCGTCCGGCAGGCCGCCACGGGCCGTTGCCGGGATTGATCCTGTGTCATGGGTTCCCGATCGGTCCGCTCGATGCGCGACAGAGCGCCGGCACCTTTCCGGAGCTGATCGATCGGATGGCCAACGAGCTCGGCTGGGTGGCGATGACGTTCATGTTTCGCGGATGTGGGACGAGCGAGGGCGACTTCTCGTTGCAGGGTTGGGTCGACGACCTGCGAGCCGCCATCAACCACCTCATCGACGAGGCCGGGCCGACCGGAATCTGGTTGGTCGGCACGAACACCGGTGGCTCGGTGGTCATGTGTGTCGCCGCCGACGATCCGCGAGTCCGTGGCGCGGCGCTGTTGAGCCCGCGAGCAGATTTCGACGACTGGGCAGCGCAGCCGCGGCGGTTCCTCGAACATGCCCGCGAGATCGGCGCGATCCGCACCCCGAGCTTCCCGCCGTCGTTCGACGAGTGGGCACGTGAGTTGCGTCGCTTCCGGCCGGCGGATGCCGCTCGCCGACTGGCGCCGCGACCGTTGCTGGTCATGCACGGTGACGACGACGACATTGTTCCGACGGTCGACGCGCGGCAGTTGGCCGAGGCTCACGGCGCGGCCGAGCTGCGCTTGATCCCCGGTGCCGGCCACCGTCTTCGGCACGACCCGCGGGCCGTCGCCGTGTTGCTCGGTTGGCTCGACCGGCAGCGTCAGGGCGAGTCGTCGTAGCCGTCGAGGTGGGTGCAGTGCCACTGCCACGCCGAGGCGACGATGTCGTCGAGGCCGTGTTCGGGATACCAGCCCAGCTCCTCGCGGGCCCGGGTCGGATCGGCGTACACCGCAACCGGGTCACCGGCTCGCCGGGGGGCTACCTGCCACGGGACCGATCGACCCGTCAACCGCTCGGTGGCGTTGATCACTTCCATCACGCTGCTGCCGCGGCCGGTGCCGACGTTGAGCGCCGTTGAGCTGCCGCCGGCTCCGAGATGGTCGAGCGCCTTTACGTGGGCGTCGGCGAGATCGTCGACGTGGATGTAATCGCGGATGCAGGTCCCGTCGGGTGTTGAGTAATCCATGCCGAAGACCTTCACCGCCGGGCCCTTCCCGAGCGTGGCCTTCATCACCAATGGGATGAGGTTGAGCGATTGCGCCCAGTCCTCGCCGATCCGGCTGTCGGCGCTGGCACCCGCGGCGTTGAAGTAACGGAGGCTGACCGACCGCAGGCCATGGCTGACGCCGTACCAATGCAGGATGCGCTCGGTCGTGGCCTTCGACTCGGCGTACACGCTCTCGGGCTGGATCGGCGCATCCTCGGTGACCGGCACCACCGCGGGTGTGCCGTACACCGAGCACGACGACGAGAAGACGATGTCCTTGACGCCCGCGGTCAGCATCGCCTCGACCAACTTGACCGTGCCCGTCACGTTGTTCAGCCAGTAGCGCGACGGCTGCTCCATCGATTCGCCCACGCTCTTGTACGCCGCGAAGTGCACGACTTGGGTGACGTCACGTCGTGTGCACAGCTCGACGACGAGGTCGAGATCGGCAATGTTGCCTTCGACGAGTTCGGCCTCGATCACGGCGTCGCGGTGGCCGTATTCCATCGAGTCGAGGACGACCACCTCATGCCCGAGGGCCGTGAGACGACGCACGGTGTGCGAGCCGATGTAGCCGGCTCCGCCGGTGACCAGGATGCTCATACGATCCCCTCCTCGGTTCGGAACCACTGGATCATTCGGGCCAGCCCGTCGACGAGTTCGATCGTCGGTGCCCAGCCGTAGGTGCTGTTGACCAGGGTGATGTCAGGGCACCGTTGGGCCGGGTCGCCCTCACGCTCTGGCGGCAGTGGGATCGAGATGATCTCGCTGGGCGACCGGGTCAGCTCGATGATCAGTTCTGCGAGCCGGCGGATCGTGAACTCGCTGGGGTTGCCGACGTTGACGGGGCCGGTGAGGTTGCCGTCGAGCACCGCCGTCAGCCCGACGATCTCGTCGGCGACGTGGACGAAGCTGCGAGTCTGCGAGCCATCGCCGTGCAATGTGATCGGCTCGCCGCGCAACGCCTGAACGACCATCGTGTTGACGACCCGCCCGTCGTCGGGCCGCATCCGTTCGCCGTAGGTGTTGAAGATCCGAGCGATGCGTACCTCGAGACCGTGCATGCGGTGGTAGGCCATGGTGATTGCTTCGCTGAACCGCTTGGCCTCGTCGTAGCAGCTGCGCGGCCCGATCGAGCTGACGTTGCCCCAATACGTTTCGGGTTGCGGGTGCACGAGGGGATCGCCGTAGACCTCGCTGGTCGATGCCAGGAAGAACCGCCCGCCGACCGCGGTGGCGAGGTCGAGCAGGTTGCGTGTGCCGATGGAGCCGACGGCCAGGATCTCGAGCGGCATGGTCGCGAAGTCGGTGGGTGAGGCCGGGCTGGCGAGATCGAGCACGGTGTCGAACCCACCGTCGAACGCTGGCAACGTGGTGGTGATGTCGTGTTCGATCAGGGTGAAGTTGGGATGGCCGGCGAGGTGGGCGATGTTGCGTCGCCGACCGGTGGCGAAGTTGTCGATCACCACGACCTCGTCGCCGCGGTTCAGCAACAGTTCGGTGAGGTGTGAGCCGATGAATCCGCCACCGCCGGCGAGCAGATGGCGCATTTCAGCTTCCCGTGTCGTAGGTGAGATGGGTGGTGCCGCCGAAGTCGTCGAGCGTCCACACCTCGGAGGTCGTCGTCGACGTGAAGGTCACCGCGTCGGGCAGCTGGTTGCTGTCCCATCCAGTCGTCAGCCGCGCGGTGAGGTTGGTGGTGGCCGTGGGGAGGTCGCTGGCGATGTCGTAGGTGAGGCGCGTGCGATGTGCCGGCACATCGCCCAGCGCGGTGACGCCGAATTCGTAGTTGATGCTCGATAGTGCACCACCGATGGTCACCGCGATCGCGTCTTGGTTGGCGACCTGTGGCTGCAGCTGCGACGGAAGGTCGTTGAACGTCGGCACGACCTTGTCGAAGGTGTAGTCGTGGCGGGTGATGCCCACGATGCCGAGCTGATCGATCGTGCTGGCTTCGACCGACCATCCCGGCGGGGTGCCCTGCACCGTGGTCGGCTGCGCGTCGAAGCGGTGGATCGTGGCGGAGCCGTTGGTTCGAGTCGATCGGGTGACGTTGTAGGTCGACGTCGGTGCGAGGGCTGCGGCGATCGTCGTCAACACAGCCTCGGGATCGATGGGCCCGGTGAGGAAGGTGGCGGTCGTCGAGTTGATTCCGATGGTGCGTGCGAACCCGAGCAGTCGCACGTCGGGCCCGGTGGGAACTGCGATCGGTGTGATCGACCACGCTTGCAACGTCGCGTTGGGGTCGCCGGTGAATCCATGTTGCTCGCTGGCCAGTTCGTCGGCGGGGGCGGGGAACGCCTTGTTGCCGATCGCCAGCGGGATCAACAGCGATGGGTCGATCGGGGTGATGGTGGACGGAGGCGCCACCGTGGGAGCCGGCGTAGAAGTCGGCCCAGAAGTCGGCCCAGAAGTCGGCGTGGTGTCGGCCGTCGTCGTTGTCGGCGCGACCGACGCCGTCGGGGCCGCGGCTTCTATGACCGACGTCGAGGGCGCCGTGGTCGCAGTGGCGGTTGGTGAGCTCGAACACGCGACGAGCAGTGCAGGCCAGGCAAGCCACAGTGATCGTGCTCCTGCCCGAGTCATGATCGACGATTCTACGGGTTCAGCGACCGATGCCCTGGAAATCGAAGCCGGCGCGTCGCCAGTCGTTGCGCTCCAAGAGGTTGCGGGCATCGACCACTGCCCGGCCGTGCATGGCGGCCTTCACCTCGGCGATGTCGACCCAACGGAACTCGTCCCATTCGGTGAGAACGGCCAGCACGTCGGCGCCGGTGCATGCCGAGTACGCGCTGTCGGCGATGGTGGTACCCGACGGCACGCCAGCCTTCATGGAGTGGACGGTGGGGTCGTAGGCGCGCACGGTTGCGCCGGCCGTGATCAGGCGATCGACGATTGCCAGCGACGGTGACTCGCGAAGGTCGTCGGTGCGAGCCTTGAACGTGAGCCCCCACACTGCGATGGTCGACTTGCTGAGATCGCCACCGGCTGCGACGCGGATCTTGTCGGTGACACGATCGAACTGTTCCTCGTTGACAGCGATGACGCCGTCGAGAAGATCGAAGTGGTAGCCGGCATCGTTGGCGATCTTCAACAAGGCTCGCGAATCCTTCCCGAAGCAACTGCCGCCCCAACCGGGACCGGGCCTCAGGAAGTCTTGACCGATGCGCTTGTCGGAGCCCATGCCGACGACGACGTCGTTGACATCCGCGCCGACGCCCTCGCAGATCGCCGCGATGGCGTTGATGAAGCTCAGCTTGGTGGCCAAGAACGCGTTGGCCGCGTACTTGATGGTCTCGGCGGAGGCAGGATCGGTGATGATCACTGGGGCGCTGATGCGGTCGTACAACGCGGACACCTTCAGCGCCGCAGCCTGATCGTTGCAACCGATGACGACGCGGTCGGGCCGCAGGAAGTCCTGCACCGCGGAGCCCTCGCGCAAGAACTCGGGATTGGACACCACCTTCACGTCGGGACGGCCCAACACCCGCTCGACGCTCGTTGCGCTGCCAACGGGCACGGTCGACTTGTTGACGACGACGGCCTCGTAAGGAAGGACGGGCCCGATCTCTCGTGCCGCCGTTTCGATGTAGCTGAGATCTGCCGAGCCGTCCTCGCCCTGTGGGGTCGGCACGCAGAGGAAGGCGATCTCGCAATCCTTGGCGGCGCTCGCCGCGCCGAGCACGAACGACAGACGGCCACCGGCGAGGCCTTCTTCGACCAGCTCCTGCAAGCCGAGCTCGACGATCGGGATCACGCCGTTGCGCAGGCTCTCGACCTTGGCCGGGTCGATGTCGGCGCAGACCACCTGGTGCCCCATGTGGGCGAAGCACGCCCCTGTGGTGAGGCCCACGTAACCGGTGCCGATGACGGCGATCTTGGTCATGGGGTGGAGAGGTTACCCCGTCGCATCTTTTTGTGATCGAAGTTGTGAACGATGCAATAACGATATATCGTGACTACATCACTTCACACGAACCAGAACAGAGAAAGAGAGTTCCACCAATGGATCCACGATCCGGCGAACACGATCATTCACTCGACTTCCGCGGGTCCTTCAGCGGACCACGCCGCGGGCGAGGCGGGCGCCGCGGACGCGGCTTCGGCTTCGGGCCCGACGCCCCGATGGGCCGAGGCCCGCGTCGAGGGCGCGGCGACGTTCGAACTGCAGCGTTGCTGTTGCTGCTCGAGCGCCCGATGCACGGCTACGAGAT
>JANYKU010000136.1 GCA_025358075.1 Ilumatobacteraceae bacterium | reverse complement strand
GGTTCATTCGGCCAAGGACCTGCCATCGGGCGTGGCCGACGGATTGCAGCTCGCTGCCTTGTGCGCGCGGCGCGACCCTCGTGACGCGCTGATCGGCTCCACGCTCGCCGCACTTCCAGTCGGTGCGACGGTGGCCACCGGGTCGGTGCGTCGACGAGCTCAACTCGCGGCCGCGCGAAGCGACCTCCACTTCGTCGAACTGCGCGGCAACATCCACACCCGATTGGGCAAGGTGCCCCCAAACGGGGCGATCGTGATGGCCGCAGCGGCGCTGGAGATCCTTGGCTTGCTGCCCGAGATCGACGAGTACCTTCCTTCTACGCCATTCGTGCCAAGCCCCGGGCAGGGCTGCGTCGCAGTCGAGTGCCGCGCCGACGACGTCGAGATGATCGGCGTGTTGGCGAGCATCGATCACCGCCCCACCCGCGAAGCGGTGGAGGTCGAACGGGCCTTTCTCGCCGAGCTCGGAAGCGGGTGCTCGTTGCCCGTCGGCGCTCACGTAACCGACGGACGGCTGACCGCCTTCCTCGCTGCGGGGGACCACTCCCGACACCTGATCGAGACCGTCGGCCTCCCCGACGATCACGGTCGTGCCGTCGCCCGCGGCGCCGAGCTGGCTCGATCGATGCACGACCGGTTGCAATGAAGTTGCTGACCGGCCGAACGGTGGTGGTCACGCGCCCCGCCGATCAGGCCGGCGAGACCGCCGAACTGGTGGCGTCGTTCGGTGCGATACCACTCGTGATGCCGCTGACCGAGGTCGTCGACGACGCGGAGGGAATGCGCCGGCTCGAGGGCCTCGACGTTGCCGGCGTCGACTGGATCGTGGTCACGTCGCCGAATGGTGCGGCGCGAGCCTCGTCATTGATCCGGCCGGACGCACCCAGCCCGAAGGTTGCCGCCGTCGGGTCGACAACGGCGGCCGCCCTGCCGCGATGCGAGTTCGTGCCCGAGACTCAGAGTGCCATCGGACTGCTCGAGACGTTCCCCTCTGGACCCGGCCGGGTCGTCGTCGTGCAGGCCCTCGGTGCTGCCGCGACCTTGGTCGACGGGCTGCGCGGCAAGGCTTGGGACGTGGTCGCAGTCAGCCCGTACCGAACCGAGCCGGTTGTGCCATCGGCAGACCAACGCCGAGCCGCGCTGGCCGCCGACGCCGTGCTCTTCGCCAGTGGATCGGCAGCGCGAGCGTGGGTCGAGGTCTGCGGCCGCGACACACCGCCGGTCGCCGTCGCCATCGGCGAGCAGACCGCAGCGGCGGCGACGCAGGCCGGACTCAAGATCTCGGTCGTTTCGACCGATCATTCGGTGTACGGGATGTTGGTCGCGCTGAGCAGGTATTTCACTGACGGCAACTAGCATCTATACCCGCGGGCCGACGGGAGCACGGTAGACGCATGACGGATACAGGGACGATTGGCCGCTGGGTCACCGCAGCGGCGGCAAGCTTGCTGTTTGCCGCGCTCGGCATCACCGACGCCGATGCCGCAGCCGGTCACCAGCCCGCCAGCCTCACCCAGGGTCCCACCGTCGGGGTCGAATCGCAGGCCGGAGCCAATCCCTCGGTCTCCGGCGACGGTCGCTTCGTGGTCTACGCAGGCCCACCAGCGACGCCCGGCGACACCCGTACCTCCACTGTGTGGCTGCGTGACCGCTCCAACGGCGGCGAAGTCGAACTGACCCAACCAATACCGGGGGTCAAGCTCGGTAACAGCACCTTCCCGGTGATCAGCGGCGACGGCTGCTACGCGGCGGTGCTCACGGAGATGCCCTTCGACCTGTTCCGCGACGACGACACCGGCAATCGCTGGGACGTCTATCGCATGAAGCTCCCGAATTGTGGCGGCGCCTTGAACGACTGGCAGCTGGTCTCCACCAATGCGTTCCGTGGCGACGACACCGCAGCGGCCGACGACATCGACCCGAGGTACCCTCCGGCCATCTCGGGCGCAGGGTCGGTGATCGCCTACACCCACAAGTACGACGCAGCACACAACGATGTCGTTGGCGTGATCGTGGTCGATCTCACCAAACCGGCCGGCCAGCCCGGTCACGCCCTGCCGGTCTCGGGCACGCCGGCATCGGCACCCAACACTCCCTACCGCTACGTCGGCCTGCGCGAGCCGTCGGTGTCCGACGACGGGCAGTTCATCGCCTTCACCTCCGATGCCAACTCGTCGAAGCCGACCCCCGACTGGAACTCCGGGCAGATCCCCGGCGACTTCGCCAGCTCGCAGGTGTTCGTGTGGGACCGTCTCAACCCCGACCCGAACAGCGCGGTCAAGCGGGCCTCGCTCCCGGTCGATTCGGTCGCCAACGGCGATGCGTCATCGCCGGCCATCTCGGCCGACGGAACGTACGTAGCGTTCGCCTCCACCGCAGTCAACCTGGTGATCGGTGCCTCACTGCCACCGTGCATCAACAGCTGTCCGGCGCAGATCTACCGGTACAACCGGGCCGACGGCACGATCGTGCTCGTCAGCCGGGTACCGGCCAGCCTCAGCACGCCGATCGTCGGCAGCGACCTCGGCGCCACGCAGCCGGCGATCAGTAGCGACGGCAGCCAAGTCGCGTTCGTGACCCGATCCACCAACCTGCTCACCACCCGGCCAGCGGTCGGCGGCGCGGCGACCGACGGCGACGTGCTCGTCTCCGACGTCGACGTAGCCGAGATCCACCGGGCGTCGGTCATGCCAGACGGCGTCACCCCGGCACCCGCTGCGAACGCTCATCCGAAGCTCTCCGCCACCGGCAGAGTGGTCGTGTTCGACACGTTGGCCGGCACCGCCTACAGCCCGTTGGCAGAAAAGGTGCCCGACTCGATCCGCCAAGTCGTCGGCATCACCCAGCAACCGCAGCTGTCGATCGCCGACATCGATGTCGGCACCGGAATGGTCGGGCTGCCCGGCTCTGAGTGGTTCGTGCGGCTGTACAACGCCGGGCCCGGTTCGTTCGTGCCGAGCAAGGTGCAGTCGACCAACCCCGACTTCGGCATCACCTTCGGAAACTGCCTGGAGGGATACACGGTGCCGCCAGGAAAGTCGTGCGGCGTGGCAGTCATCCTCACGCCAAGCATCGCCGGCGCGGAAGGCGGCGCCATCAAGATCTCCGAGGCCGGCTTTGGCGCGCTGACGGTGCAATCGCGAATCACCGGGGCAGGCGGCCTGCCGGCGCTCACGGCCGACCAGGGCAGCTACCACGGCTTCGACCTCCTCAAGGTCGGTCAGAGCAGTGACCCCAACACCTTCACGATCTCCAACGTCGGCCTCGTCCCCGCCAACGTCACGGGCGTTGCGATCAACGGCGCCGACCCCAAAGACTTCAAGATCGTTCGCACGAAGTGCCGTGGCATTGCCCTCGACATCGGTACCGGATGCACGGTCGATGTCGCCTTCACTCCAAAGGAGGCCGGTCACCGGTCGGCCACCGTGGTCGTCGCCACCGACACCGGCGAGTACACCAGCTTCCTGATCGACGGCGATGCCCACTACACGCCCACCATCCAGGCCGCGGCGATCGATGTGGTCGCTGGCAATGAGATCGGGGTCGGCGGCTCGGGGTTCGCACCGAAAGCGACGGTCACCCTGTTGTGGGCGGACGGAGGCGGGCAGCGCACCATCCTGCAGACCGACAAGGCCGGCAACTTCCTGATCTCGATGAAGGTCGCCGCCAACGAACGACCCGGCGACCGCATCCTCGTCGCCCAGACACCGGGTACGGGAACCGACCCGGCCTCGCTCGTCCTGCGAATCACCGCCCCGCCGGTCGACGATCTCGACGCCGCCTCACCCGACTGGCCCGGCGCCTAGTTCCAGCCCCAATCTTCGGGGCCGTGTGACACCCGCGGCGCACACTGCGCCGATGGACGACAGCTATCGCCACATTGCGGCCCTCGCCGCCACCCAGCACAGCGTCGTCTCGACCGAGCAACTGCGAGCGCACGGAGTCGATTCCTCGACGTGCAGCAAGTGGCAACGACGCGGCCTCATCCAGCGCCTCAGGCCGCGCTCGTTCGCCATCGCCGGATCGGCGCCGACCTTTGAACGGGCGCTGGCTGCCGGCTTCGCCGACTTGTCGGGCGTTGGCTTCGCTGCCGGGCGCACTGGGGCCCGTCTCCACGGCCTTGACGACTTCTCGAGCGATGCAATCGAGTTCCTGGTGCGTCGCACCAATCGCGGTTGTTCGACGGCTGGGTTGGTCTGTTCAACGAGGCGGGAGTTGAGCAGCGCTGACATCGTGTCGGTACGGGGATTTCGTTGCCTAACGGCCGAGCGGCTGATCATCGACTCTCCCCTGTTCGGGTTCAGTCGCACTGAGACAGAAAATGCAATCGATTCGGCGATCCGGCTTCGCCTGGTCGCCGAGCAGCGCCTGCGAACGCGGGCGATCCGCGATCATTGTCGGGGCGTCAACGGCAGCCGAACGCTGCTCGACGCCTTGGTCGACAGCGGTGGCGAAAGCCGCCTCGAACGGTGGTTCCTGCGCCTCGTGCGCCAAGCAGGGATCTCTCGGCCGATCCTTCAGAAGGCGTATCGCGATGGAACGCGAGTCGTCGCCCGCGTCGACGCCTACTTCTCGTCAGGTCTCGTCGTCGAAGTCTCCGGTCACGGCACGCACGCGACGCGCCGCCAGCGCCAGATCGACGCCCAGCGCCACACCGAACTGACCCTGCGCGGGCTGCGTGTGCTGACCTTCACCTACGAAGACATCCGCGATCGTCCCGGTTGGGTCATCGCTCGCTTGCGCGAGGCGCTGGCACTGGCCGCATAGGGCCGGCGCGGGCGCCGATACGGGCGCCGGCGGCCCGAATCGGCGCCCGCGTTGACAATTTGCGGGTCGGTTGGTTAGCCGGTGGGGGTGGCGGGGACCATGCGGCCCGACACCAACATCGACGTCGTGCAGGTGCCGGAGGCGTCGTTGGCTCCACTGCAATTGACCTCGAACACCAGTGAAGTACCACCCGGCACCTCGATCGGCGACACCCACGAGGCTCGTTTGTCACCGAGAACATCGGTGAGCGACACCCGGTAGATCGGAATCGTGCCGTTCATCAAAACGGCCAGGCCGGCATCGCGATCGGGGTTCTGCAGGGCGAAGTCGGTGAGCTCGAACGTCGAGCCGGCAGGTACATCGACCGTGACCGATTTGGTTTGGCCAGCGGGGGCAGCAGGCGCGAGCAGCTTGCTGAACAGCGTGCCCTGATTGACCGCCGCCACCGGTGCCGCGGCGACCGTCGTGGCGGGAACGGAGTTGTTGTTGTTAGGCGACACCACCGGGGCGAGGGTGACCACCGTCGTCGACGACATCGCCGCCGGGAGCTGCTTCGCCACGGCATCGTCGGCAGCGGTGCGGATGGCCGGTTTGACCAGTGCGCCCCACACCAAGCCAAGGATGGCAGCTGTGGCCAACAGCGCGAGCAGCCGGCCGAACAGCCGCTCGGGCACCATCGAAGCTTGCACGAACGTGACCGGCGCCGAGGCCGTGGGGCAGCCGGGTTGGTCGGCATCGATCGTGAACTGCACGGTGCGCGATCGGCGCTGCCATTGCAATCGGTTGGCGTGCAGCTTCAGGCGCACCAACGAGCTGGCCCCGGGCTCGACTCCGACGGCAGGTGGATCGAAGTCTCCGTCGACACGGCCCGTGGGGTCGAGGAGGTGCAGCCGGCACGACGCCTGGGTGTTGCCCTGGTTCTCGAGCATCATCTCGTAGACCGCAGTGCGCCTGGCGCGCAATGCCGGCTGCAGCATGTGCAACCGCCGCGTGAACGTGGAACCGACTTGCAGCGTGGTCTCCGAAGAACCGACATCGTCGGGATCGCTCTGCGGCACGATCCGCACCGTGAGCGCCGTCGGGCCGGCGGTGGTGGACGGCAGCAACGGCGGATGCACCTCGACGTCGACCACCTCCTGCGACCCTCCGAAAAGGGTGACGGAGCCCGGACGGATCGTCGTCCACCCGGCGGCCAAGCCGACGGGCGCCAGTGAATACGACTCAGTGGTGTCGCCGAGGTTGACGATCGTCAACTGGAACACAGCCGACGTGCCGGGCACGACCTCGATGTCGCTTCGCGAGAACCATGCCTGGGCAGCCATCGCCGCAACGCTATCGGTGGTCGCTCTTTCGCGGGTGTCAATCGAACGTGCCTGCCCGCCCCGGACCGACCAGGCTCAGCGAAAGTTGATCTGGTCGCCGCCGGATGCCTTGGCATGGCGCAACGCATCTCGCGCCATCGCTTGCAGCACATTCGCGTTCGCCGCGCCACTGCCGACCGTTGCCCCGATCGAGGCGTGGATGTGCACTTCGGCAGGCAACGACGACCACGATCGGGCGGCGATCAGTTGCCTCACTCGTTCGAGCACGACCCGGGCGTCGCCCGGCGACGCATCGCGCAGAACCATGACGAATTCGTCGCCACCGACGCGCGTCACCGAATCCCCTCGCCGACACACTCGCTCGAGCAGCGCGGCCACTTCCTGCAACACGCCATCGCCGGCATCGCACCCGAAGCCTTGGTTGACGAATGCAAAGCCGTCGAGGTCCAAGGCGGCGATGCACACCGGCACGTCGTCGGCGAGAACTTCTGGCAGCCATCGACCGAGGAACCGCCGGTTCGGCAATCCCGTCAGCGGATCCGCCTCCACGTCTGATGCCTGGCGCAGCCGGTCGACGCTGGCGCGCACCGGTTCCCACCGATCGGCGGTGTGACGGTGGAGCCTGGCGTAGAGCCGCTCGGTCTCGCGCTCCAGCGCGGCCCGCGCCTCGTCGTACCGGCCCATGCTCCACAACACGTCGACCTCGACCTGGTTCACGGGACGCAAGAGGTGATCGATGTTCAGATCGTCGGCCAACGCATGGATCTCATCGATGAGCACCAACACGCTGGTATCCAATTCGCCGTGCCAGCGGGCGATGACCTCGCCAATCGCGGCGACGACCTGTTCGCGAAGCAGACCATGCTCGAGCGCCAGCGGGCGCACGCGGTGGGCATCGGCGAGGGCAGATGAGTGGTGACCGATCTCGGCGAACAGCACCGAGCGATGAGCAAGCGCCACGCACATCGCCCGCACCTGCCGGCCTCCCTCGGGATCGAGGGCCGCCGTCGCCGCGTACAGACCGTCGTGGAGGTGGCGGTCCCGCTTCGCCGGGTCGGGCTCGGCGGCCGCCGCGGCATGGTAGGCCGAGGTCAAGTTGGCGTAGGTGGTTTGCAGATCGTCGTCGTTCAGCGACAGCCGCAGGCAGCGGTCGTAGAGCACCAACGACGATTCCAAGAAGCCGCACTGCTCACAGGTGACCGCGAGGTCGTAGATGTATGGGAATGCCGATGGGTCGAGCGGGAGCTGCTCGACCGCCGGCATCACCTCGGCGAGAAGGTGGGCATCGCTCAAAGGTGTCACGTGAACTGCGGAGTCTTCGCTCACAGGGTGAATCCTCCTGTGAACGGCCTACGATGCCGATTCGTGGCCGGCAACTTTCCTGTTTCACGCCCCCGACGACTGCGCAGCTCGGCTGCCCTTCGCAACCTTGTCGCCGAGACCCGCGTCGACGTCAGCAACCTTGTCGCCCCGTTGTTCGTTCGCGAGGGCATCGACCAACCGCTTCCCATCGCGTCGCTGCCCGGCGTCGTGCAGCACACCCGCGACAGCGTGCGCGCCGAAGTGAAGGAGCTGGCCGACCTCGGCATTGGGGCCGTGATCCTGTTCGGAGTGCCTTCCACCAAGGATTCCATCGGCTCGCAAGCCTTCGACCCTGAGGGAATTGTGCAATTGTGCCTGGCCGATCTGGCGGCCGAAGTCGGCGATCGAATGGTGCTGATCGCCGATCTGTGCGTCGACGAATACACCGACCACGGCCACTGCGGTGTGCTCGACGGGCCGGCCGACGACCCGATGACCTCGGTCGACAACGACGCCACCCTGGAGATCTACGGCCGGATCGCCGTTGCCCAAGCCACCGCCGGTGCCCACGTCGTGGCCCCGAGCGGAATGATGGACGGCCAGGTCGGCGCGATCCGCGGTTCACTCGATTCAGCAGGCTTTACGAGCACGTCGATCCTGGCCTACTCGGCCAAGTACGCCAGTGGCCTGTACGGCCCGTTCCGCGACGCAGTCGACGTGCAGATCGCCAGCGGCGGCAACCGCAAGGGATACCAGCAAGACTTCCGCAACGCCCGCGAGGCGCTCGTCGAGATCGACGCAGACCTCGCCGAAGGCGCCGACATGGTGATGGTGAAGCCCGCACTGTCGTACCTCGACGTGATCGCCGCAGTTCGCGCCCACGTCAACGTTCCCGTTGCCGCGTATCACGTCAGCGGCGAGTACGCGATGCTCAAGGCGGCTGCGGCCAACGGGTGGATCGATCACGACGTCGTCGCCCTCGAACACCTCACCGCGATCAAGCGAGCCGGAGCAGACGTGATCCTCACCTATCTTGCTCGCTGGTTCGCCGAAGCTCAACAATGAGCACCAACGCCGAGTTCTTCGAGCGCAGTTGTCGGGTCATCCCCGGAGGCGTCAACTCCAGCATCCGGGCATTCAAGGCAGTCGGTGGCACGCCGTACATCGTCGAGCGCGCCGAGGGTCCGTATGTGTGGGACGTCGAAGGTCGCCGCTACATCGATCTGGTGCAGAGCTACGGGGCGATCATCCTCGGGCACGCTCACCCGGCGATCACCGCAGCAGTCACCGCCGCCGCGGCCAACGGCACGTCCTACGGCGCACCGACGCCGGGCGAGATGTTGTTGGCCGAGGCCATGACCGAGCGCGTCGACAGTTGCGACATGGTTCGACTGATGAACTCCGGCACCGAGGCCACCAGCACGGCCGTGCGCCTGGCCCGCGGGTACACCGGCCGTGATCTGCTGGTGATCTTCCACGGCAACTTTCACGGTGCCACCGACGCGCTGCTGGCGGCAGGAGGCAGCGGCGTCGCCACGCTGGGCCTACCGGGCACCGCCGGCGTGCCGGCGAGTGCGGTGGCCGACACAATGGTCGTGCCCTACAACGCCGTACCGAGACTCGACGAACAAGTCGCTGCCGTGATCGTCGAGCCGGTCGCCGCCAACATGGGTGTCGTCGCCCCGGCCCCTGGCTTCCTCCAAGGTCTGCGCTATGAATGTGACCGCGTCGGGGCCTTGCTGGTCTTCGACGAGGTCATCACCGGGTTCCGTCTCGGCTCCGGCGGTGCTCAGGCCATGTACGGCGTCTCGCCCGACCTCACCACCTTCGGCAAGGTCATCGGCGGCGGTCTCCCGATCGGGTCGGTCGGTGGGCGCCGGGAGATCATGGAGACGTTGTCGCCGCTCGGCCCGGTCTTCCACGCCGGCACGTTGGCGGGCAACCCGCTGGCGACCGCGGCCGGTCGCGCCGCGCTGGGCGAACTCAACGACGACGTGTACGTCGAGCTGAGTGCTCGCGCCGGTCGGCTGTCAGCGCTGCTCGGCGACGCCTGCGCCGCCGCGGGCATCGCCGCCCACTTCCCGGTGGTCGGCACGTTGGTCGGCATGTACTTCGGAAACGGGGCTGCGCCAACCAACTTCGTCGAGGCCAAGACCACCGACGAGCGGGTCTATCGCACGTTCTTCCACGCCATGCTGTCCGAAGGGGTCGCCTTGGCGCCCGGCGCCTACGAGGCATTGTTCGTGGGGCTCGCGCACACTGACGACGTGCTCGACGCGATCGGTGAGGCGGCCGGGCGGGCAGCTGCCGCCACCGCCGCGCAGCTCGGCTGACCTAACCTCACCAGCGATGCGGCAGTTCGTCTCGTTCCGCTTCTGGCTCACGATCGTCGTCCTCCTCGGTCTGACCTTCGGCTTGTGGTACCTGTTGGTCCGCAAGGACACCAGCGTCGCCGTCATCGGAAAGCCGGCCCATCCGGCTGTCACCCAGCACCGGGTCAACCTGCTGCAGCCGGTCTACAGCATCAGCGCCGACCCCGGCTTCGCGATGGTCAACGGCACGGCAGGCGGCGACATGCAGTTGGCCCTCGACGCAACGCGCACAATGGTGGTCAAGGCGGGCACGCCAGGGGAGATCACCTGCAGCAAGCTCGCCGAGATCAACCAGTGCATCGTTGCTGCTGATCTGCTCGGTGATGGTGTCGTGTGGTTCTCGCTGATCCCCAACCCGCAGAAGGCCAGCCTCGTGCTCCCGGGAATCACCGCGGTGCACAAGAACAATTGGGTGCTGCTCTCGAATGGTTGGGAAGTTGCCCGCAACAATGCCGTCGTGCGCAACTGTGACGCCAGCAGCCTCGACGATTTCGTGCATCAATACGGCGGAAGCCTGAGCACGTCGACCTTCAGCTTCGAGCAGCAGCAGATCATCAAGGTGACCTGCCTCCAACAACCCGAGAGCACGACGACGACCACGCCGACGACGACCACGCTCGTACCGCCGGTGCTGATCCCGGTCGACACCGGCGTCGTGCCCGAAGGAGGCCTGCCGGAAGGAAGCGTTGCCCCGGAAGGCGCCCCGCTCGATACGACCGCGGGCTAGCGCCGCTGCCGAGCGATTTCGTAGGTGGCCAGTGCCGCTGCGGCGCTGACGTTCAACGAGCTCAACCGACCGAACATCGGGATGCTGACGACGACATCGCAGCGTTCGCGGACGAGCCGCGACAGCCCAGCGCCCTCGGCGCCGAGCACCAGGCAGACACCTTCGACGGCCAGATCGCCGATCTCGAACAAGCCCCGATCGGCGCCGTCGTCGAGGCCGATCACCCAGATGCCGGCCTCTTTGACGCGGGCAAGCGCGGCAGGCAGACCTCCGACAAGTGCGATCGGTACATGCTCGACAGCGCCCGCGGCGGCCTTGGCCACCGTCGGCGTGATGTGTACCGCGCGATGGCGAGGCAGCACGACGCCACCGACGCCGGCGCCGTCGCAGCACCGCAAGATGGCACCGAGGTTGCCCGGGTCGGTCACGCCGTCGACGGCGACGAGAAACGGGGCGCGACCGGGACGGCGTTTGAGCAACTCGGCGAACTCCGTCTCGATCAATGGCGCGGCGAAGGCGATCACGCCCTGAGGAGCCTCACTACGAGCCGTCGCTTCCAGCCGTTTGCGATTGACCTCTTGCACCGGGGCGCGCACACTGCGGGCGATCTCGACGATGTCGGTGACGATGTCGCTGGCGGACTCGCCCTCCAGCAGGTCGGTGGCGACCCACACCTCGCGCACCTTGCGCTTTCCGGCGATCAGCAGCTCGCGCACGGCTTGGCGGCCCTCGACCTGTTCGCCGCCGAGCGTCTTTTCCGGTTTGCGCCGTTCTTCGCCGGTGGCAACGGTGCGGCCGGTGCGGCCGGCACCACGCGACGCAAACTGCCGCGATGAACGGTCCGGGGCGCCGCGGCCCCTCGCCACGGAGGTGCTTCGACCCTTCGCCACGGAGGTGCTTCGACCCTTCGCTGCCGGAGCAGCCCGGCCCTTCGCCGCGGGAGCAGCCCGACCCTTTGCCGCAGGAGCAGCCCGACCCTTGGGTGCAGGCTGACGCGGTTGCGCGCCACGACGGCCGCCCGTACCGCCTGCTTGTCGTGCTGCCATCAGTCCTTCTCCTTCATGATCACGGCAACGGCCCAACAGGCAATGCCCTCGTGACGCCCTAGGGCACCAAGCCCTTCGGCGCGCCTGCCCTTGACGGTCACGTCCGCGCCGCACGCTTCGCTGAGCTTGGATTGCATCTCGGCACGATGCGGCGCCAACTTCGGCACCTCGCACACCACGGAGCAGTCGACGTTGCCGATCGTCCACCCAGCGGCTCGTACCAGTATGCCGACGTGGGCGAGCAACGCGAGCGAGTCGGCGTCTTTCCATCGTGGGTCGGTATCGGGGAAGTGTTCGCCGATGTCGCCGAGTGCTGCCGCGCCGAGCAGCGCTTCGGCGGCTGCGTGGGCGATCACATCGGCATCGCTGTGACCGTGCAAGCCAGGCGTACCCTCGAACACGACCCCACCGAGCACGAGCCGTCGCTCGGGGTCGTCGCTGAACCGGTGGATGTCGAAGCCGTGGCCGACACGAACGTCGTTCATCGCCGAACCGCTTGGTGCTGATCGGGGTCGGCCTGATCGCGGGCCCAGGCGAGATCGTCGAGATGGGTGATCTTGCGGTTGGTCAGCTCGCCCTCGACGACCACAACTCGCCCACCGGACGACTCGACGAGTGCGGCGTCGTCGGTGGCTTCTCGGCCGCCGGCGTGGGCGGCCCGCAGCACCGAGGCCCGAAAGGCCTGCGGCGTCTGGACGGCAACAAGGGCCTCCCGCGGCGGGGTATCGATGACCACCCTCTCGCCGTCGATCCGCTTGATCGTGTCGGTGACCGGGACACCCGGCACGGCACCATCCGCACCCTCGGCCACGGCACGGATCACCGCGGCGAAGAGCTGGGCAGAGGCGAATGGACGGGCCGCGTCGTGCACGCAGACGATCGTTGCCTCCAGCGGTACCGCGGCGAGCCCGGCACGCACGGATTCGCTGCGTGTGGCGCCGCCGGCCACTCCTTCCTCGGTAGCGACATCGCCCGGCGGCACGACCACGACCACTCCAGCACTGGCCGCGCGGGCAACTTCTGTCGCATGATCGATGACGCGACGAGCGCCAACCAGCTCGAATTGCTTAGGGCGGCCGAATCGCGAGCCGGTGCCACCGGCGACCACGATGGTCCAGACAATCTCAGCTGCGTCGAGCGACACGACCGGCGAGGGTAGTACCGTTCGACGCACATGCCACACGAAGACCTCCTCGCCCAGACCGAATTCTTCGCCGATGCTCCTCAGCAAGTGCTGGCTGCGATTGCCGCCGCGGGCCACGAACAGCACCTCATCCGCGGTGACGTGTTGTTCCACGAAGGCGACATCGCCGACGCGCTGTATCTCGTCCTCCGGGGCCGCATCGCCATCGCCATCGCCAACCCGATCGACCATCGCGAAACGGTCGTCGCCCTGATGGAGCCAGGCGACCTGCTCGGCGAGATGGCCATGCTCGACGGCGGTCCGCGCTCGGCGATGGCCAGGGCGCTGGAACCATCCGCAGTGCTGACGATCCCGTTCGAACCGGTGATGGACGCGTTCCGCACCGACCCGCGCATGTTGTGGGGGGTGACCCGCCTGCTCGCTCAGCGACTGCGGGTCGCCGACGAGGCGCTCGCCGACAGCGTGTTCCTCGACGTCACCGGCCGCACCGCCAAGCGATTGCTGGAGCTCTCCGAAGGAGTCGACGACTTCATCCTTCCCGTCACTCAGGAAGAGTTGGCAGGAATGGTGGGCGCCTCGCGCGAGCGAGTCAACAAGGCGATCGCCAGCTTCATCCGGCTCGGCTGGATCGACCAGCACGAGCGGAAGTACACGATCCTGAAGCGCGACAGTCTCGACATCCGCGCCCGCTGAACGTTGGGTGGTTCAGGCGTCGCGGCGCGACGTGATGAACGCACCAGCGGCAGCGACCGCCGCGGTGACCACGGCGAAGTAGACGCCACCGGCGATCCGGCTGAGGCCCTCGTGATTCGCCGGGTCGGTGCTGGCGAGCCCGAAACCGGACGTGTACGGAAGGAACCTGCGCGGGCGGCTGACGCCGGCGGCGGTGAGGATCAGGAAGATGATGTTCTCAGCCACCAGCGGCCACAGGATCAAGATGGCGACAGCGGCGGGAGTGTTGCGGATGACCATGCCGAGGCCGAAGCCGAGCAGGCTGACGATGATCGCGAAGATGACGATTCCGATCAACGCGGACCGCGCTTGAGGGTCGTCGCTGAGCGACAGCGAGGCCCCGCGCGACGTTGCGATGGCTGACGACAACTCGTAGCAGATGACGACCACCAGGGTCTCGGCGACGAAGGCGAACACGGCAATGACGAAGGCCTTGGAAGCGAGCACCCGCATGCGTCGCGGCGTCGCCGCGAATGTCGGGCGAATCGTGCCGTAGGCGAACTCGGCGCTGATCGAGACGGCACCGACCACACCGAGCAGCAGGGCGGTGATGACCGACGACCCGGCGACAAGCCCGGCGACGTCGGCGACGCGCAGATCGGTGATGTTGCCCAGCGATGCAACGAGCACGCAGACGATCACCGGGAAGGCGACGGCGATGATGAACAGCACGAGGTTCATGCGCACGGTGCGCAGCTTGATCCACTCGCTACGGATCGTGTCGATCACGACAGACCCTGCATCGGCTGCGAAGCGAACTGCTGCGCGGCGGCCGTGGCCTCGAGGAAGGCATCTTCCAGCGAACCGGTCTGTGGCGACAGCTCGTGCAACACGATGCCATCGCGCGCCGCGAGCTCGCCGACCTCGACGGCAGACACGCCGCGCAACTCGACCGTGGTCGCGTCGACCATGTTGGCGATTGCACCGCGAGAAGTCACCGCGCGAGCGATCGCATCGGCGGCCGGGCTCTTGACCCGCACCCACTGATCTGCGTGACGCGCCACGAACTGCTCGACCGAGCATTGCTCGATCAGCCGACCCTGACCGATCACCACCAGATCGTTGGCCATCTGTGCCATCTCGGACAGCAGGTGACTGCTGACCAGCACGGTGCGGCCCTGCGAAGCAAGGTGCAACAGTACGTCGCGGATCCAGCGGATGCCCTCGGGATCGAGACCGTTGGCGGGTTCGTCGAGCACGACGGTGTGCGGGTCGCCGAGCAACACACCGGCGAGCCCCAATCGTTGACGCATGCCGAGCGAGTACGTCTTGACCCGCCGCCCCCCGACCGTCTCGAGACCGACCAGCCCGAGCACTTCGTCGACCCGCGACTTGGAGAGCCCGTTCGATGCGGCGAGCCACCGCAGATGGTTCCTGCCGCTGCGACCCGGGTGGACGTACCCGGCATCGAGCAGCGCACCCACCTCGTGCAGCGGCGACGACAGCTGCCGGTACGAGCGGTCGCCGAATGACGCGCCACCGGTGTCGGGGCGATCGAGGCCGAGCATGCAGCGCATCGTGGTGCTCTTGCCCGACCCGTTCGGGCCGAGAAAGCCGGTGACCGTTCCCGGCCGAACCTGGAAGCTCAGATGATCAACCGCAGTCGTGCGCCCGAATCGCTTCGTCAGGTCGGCAACCGTGATCACGAGCCAGCGTTTCCGGTGAACTCGTTGGCCGCGAGCTCCGGAGAAGCACCATCCTTCAGACGTTGCAACAACGACCGCAGCTGCGCGGCGGTCAAGCGCGTGCTGGTGCCATCGATGACCGTCAGCACATCGGGAGTGCCGGCAGCCTTGGAGACCAGTGGCAGCATCACATCGTTCGGAACGAGGGCCTTGTCGTCTTCGAGCACGGTGATCGTGACGGGCGCCAGTGCCGGATCGCCCGATTTCCCGACGCCGCAGTCCGCCTTGCCACCCGTGACGGCCGCAACGATCCCGTCGGCTGGCGTTGAGACGACCGACTTGAACTGGATCTGATACGTGTCCTTCAGGGCGGCGGCACCGAGGGGTGTCGCTGTGTCGAAGCCGTCGGGTGCCGCCAGCGTTGCCGTCTGTGGCTTGGTTCCGAGATCCGTCAGGTTGGCGATCGTGTTGGCCTGGGTGAACGTTGCCGCACAGAAGATGACGGCTTTGTCCTCCGCAGTCGACGCACCTCCGAGCGCCATGGTCGTCGGCAGTGCCTTTGCGATCGCTGCGGTCTGCAGCGCGGTCGAGGCGGGCAGCGGGTCGGTCGACCCGGCCTGCTTCTGCACCCAGGCGTACAACTCTTGTGTGGTCGTGCCGGTCACCTGCACATCGCCGGCTTTGACAGCGGCGAACAGTGCATCCGCCGTGTCGTACTCTTTCTTGCGGGCGACGCGGAACTGCGCCTTCTCGAGCGCCTGGGCATAGATCTCGGCGAGCATCACGCTGGTCGGATCACTGGTCGAGCTGACCGTGATCTTCGGCTTCAGCGCGACGGTCGTTGCGGTTGAATTGGAGCCTCCACACGCAGCGAGCAGCAGGGTGACGGCGAGGGACAGCTTGATGGACTTCGAGGCACGCACGACGCAAGAGCGTAGGCCGTTATGACACCGTTGCACCGCTCGCGCTGGCCGCGCCGGTGCGGACGACGAGCACCGGTACCTTCGACTCGCGGATCACGGCCCTGGCCACACTGCCGAACAAGCCGCGGACACCACGGAGCCCGCGATCCCCGATCACGATCAAGTCGCCACCCAGCTCGACCGCCGAGTTGACGACGACCGTCGCCGGATCACCGGTCACGACACGGACCTGTACATCGAGTCCGCGACCGTGCAGACGTTCGGCGACGGGCTTGAGGTATGCCAGATGAGCATCGACCGCGTTGGCATCGTCGCTCTCACCGGGCATCGGGAACAACGTGTAGGGAGTGAAGGAGTACCCCACGGGCATGGTGCGATGAACAGTAACGATTCGCAGTGCCGCGCCGACGGCCTCGGCGAAGTCGGCGGCATAGTCCACGGCCGTCTGGGCGCGGCCACTGTTGTCGGTTCCGACGATGATCATCTTGAGCTTGGTTGGCACTCCCGGATCCCAACCAGCAAGAGGTTTGGCAACGAGGCGACCGCGTTGACATCCGCAGACACGATGCATAGAGTCGCTAGGTATGCGGTCCGAACTCCTCAAAGGACATCTCGATTCATTGGTACTTGCGCTCTTGGAGGAAGGCCCGCTCCACGGCTACGGAATCATCGAGCAGTTGCGCCGACGCAGCGACGAGATCTTCGATCTCCCCGAGGGAACGGTCTACCCAGCGCTGTACCGCCTCGAGCGTGCCGGCTCCGTCACCAGCACCAGCACCAGCGTCGGTGGTCGTCCACGTCGCGTCTACCGGCTCGCCCGACCGGGTCGCACGGCCCTCGATGCGAGCCGCCGCGACTGGCTTCAGTTCTCGTCGGCGGTCACCAAGATCCTCAGGGGCAGTCCGGCATGATCGACGACTACATCGAAGACATCAGCCAACGACTCGTCGCGACGGCCCGTCAACGCTCGCGGATCGTCGAAGACATCCGTGATCACCTCGCCGATTCCGTCGAGCAACTCGTCTCGCAGGGCATCGACCAGCGAACCGCCGAAGAGCGGGCGATCAGCGCGTTCGGCTCGGCCGCCCAACTCGCGATCCAATTCAACGGTCAGGCAGCCGCAGTTGCGATGCGCCGCACGCCGCTGACGATGGCGGCCTGTGGTGTTGTAGTCGTCGCCGGCTTCCTGCTCGCGGCCATCACCCAACCGTTGCCCGCAGTTCCGCAGGCAGCGAGCATCGTGCGGCAGGTCGCGTTCTTCACGGCGGTGTTGGGTCTGCAGTTCGCGTTCGTCGCCGGTCTGCGCGTGTTGGTGCGCGCCGGCGCGCGGTGGCGGGCAACACCACATCCGGGCGACCAGCTGCTCCTCCGCCGGGCGGCTGTGGTGTTCGTCGCCGGGTTGGCAGTAGCCGCATGCGGCTGGACCGTGGTGCTGGCCGACGTGCTCGGTGGCTTGTCGAACCGGCGCGCCGCAACACTCGTGGCGGGCATCGTCGCGATGATCTCGGCGACGGTCATCGCCGGCGTCGCCATGGCTCGTCAACGGCCGCGCGGGCAGGGCGAGATTTCGCTGCCCGAGCCGGTTGCAACGGATCGATCGGTCCTGGGCGCAGCCGAGGTCGGCGTTCGCTGGATCAGCCACCGTCCGCGCATGACCTGTACGGCGGTAGCAATCGTGTCCGGGCTGACGGCAATGACAAACGCCGACACGACGGTGCGCGGCGCACTTCCATGAGAAGTCATCGAGGCCGCCGCGGTGGTCGCCGGTTTCGTGCTGCTCGGTCCGGCGTTGGAGCTCCGGGCAACGGAGTCGGCCCACCTCATCTCGGACTGACCATGCCGACGTATCCGGTGACGGAGCCCTTCGATTCGGGAATGCTCGATGTCGGCGACGGGCACCGCATCTACTGGGAGGCTGCCGGAAACCGAGACGGGAAGCCGGCACTCATCCTGCACGGCGGGCCCGGCAGTGGAATGTCGGACCGCACGAGGCGATTGTTCAACCCCGAGCACTACTGCATCGTGCAGCTCGACCAGCGGCAGTGTGGGCGTAGCACTCCGCACGCGTCAGAGCCCGTGGTGGATCTGTCGGCCAACACGACAGCCCACCTCATCGCCGACATCGAGCAACTGCGCACCCATGTCGGCATCGACCGGTGGCTCGTCTGGGGCGGGTCATGGGGAACGTCGTTGGCGTTGGCATACGCCGAGGCGCATCCGAGCCGGGTCACCGAAATGATCCTGGCCAGTGTCGTGTCGACCTCGCATGCCGAGGTCGAATGGGTGACTCGGGCGATGGGCCGCGTCTTTCCGCAGCAGTGGGAGCAGTTCCGCGATGCTGTCGAGCCCGAACATCGCGACGGAGACCTGTCGGCCGCGTACGCGCGGTTGCTTCAGAACCCCGACCCGACCGTGCACGAACCTGCGGCGAAGGCGTGGTGCGCATGGGAAGACACGCACGTCGCCACGTACCCGGGCCATCAACCGAGTCCTCGCTACGACGACGCCAGGTTTCGACTGTGCTTTGCACGGCTGGTGACTCACTATTGGAGCAACGCGGCGTTCATCGAGGAGGCCGCCCTGTTTCGCAACGCGGGTCGTCTCGCCGGAATCCCCGTGCTGATGGTCCACGGACAACTCGACATCAGCGGACCGCTCGACATCGCCTGGGAGCTGTCGAAGGTCTTGCCCGATTCCGAGCTCGTCGTGATCAACGATGAGGGTCAGTGGCAGCGAAGCGATGACCGACGTGATCCTCGCGGCGACCGACCGCTTTGCTACTTGATCAGTCGGCGGCGGCGAACTTCGGGCGCATCGGCAACGACGACCGCCAGTTGCCGTCGTAGTCGTGCAACGCCGCAGCGACCGCCGGCGCCGTCGGAACGAGCCCGATCTCGCCGACTCCCTTGATCCCGTATGGCGACCTCGGCTGCGGCACCTCGACGAGTTGCACCTCGATCGGCGGCACGTCTTTGGCGCGCAGGATGCCGAGCGATCGCAGGGTCATGTTGGTGGGCAAACCTGTCGCCGGATCGGATGGGAAGTCTTCAGTGAGGGCATAGCCGAGTCCCATGTGCACGCTGCCCTCGATCTGACCTTCGCACAGCAGGGGATTGACGGCCTTGCCGACGTCGTGGATGGCAACGACGCGCTCCACATCACCGCTGTCGCGATTGATGACGACCAGTTGCGTCGCGTAGCCGAAAGCCGCGTGGATCGTGGGGTTCGGATGTTCGGGATCGCCGATCTCCTGCGTCCAGTCGACGACGTGCTCGCCGACGTAGTCGACATCCGGTTGGCACCCGCCCGCTAGCGCCGCGGCGCTGGCCTCGCGAACCGAGCCGGCAGCCATCAACGTGCCCCGTGAACCCGTGGTCTGGCCGAAGCCGAGGTCGCGGGTCGTGTCGACGATCACTTCGATGCGCTTCGGGTCGATGCCCAGTTCCTGAGCTGCCACCTGCAACGCCACCGTGTGCACCCCTTGGCCCATCTCGGTCCATCCGTGACGAACCTCGACCACGCCATCGCTACGGAATCGCACGACTGCACGGCACAGTTCGTGGAAGCCGTTCCCCAGTCCGGAGTTCTTCAAACCGAGGCCGAGGCCGACTGCCTTGCCCTCGGCCCGCGCCGAGTCGTACAGCGGCTTGACCGCATCGAGGCAGACTTCGGCGCCCATGCAACCGTCGTCCATGATCTGGCCCGGCCCCCACACCTCGCCGGGGTGGATCACGTTGCGCTTGCGGATCTCCCAGCCATCGATCCCGACCATCTCCGCCAGACGGTCGAGCACGCCCTCCATCGCGAACTGGGCTTGATTGGCACCGAAGCCGCGGAAGGCACCACAGATCGGGTTGTTGGTGCGCACAGCCACGGCGCGTACGTCGATCGCCGGCACACGGTACGGCCCGCTGGCATGGCCGGCGGCGCGTTCGAGAACCTTCATGCCGACGCTGGCATACGCGCCGCTGTCTCCCACGCCGCGCACCCGCACCGCTGTGAGCTTGCCGTCGGCGTCACAGCCGGCCCAGTACTCGAGGCGGATCGGGTGCCGCTTGGCATGCATCAGCAGGCTCTCTTCGCGAGACAGCGTGCACTTCACTGGCTGATCGAGCATCCACGCGGCAAGCGAGGCGTGGGCCTGGTTGCTCATGTCTTCCTTACCGCCGAAGGCCCCGCCGTTCGACACCAGGGTCACGGTCACCTGGTGATTGTCAACGGCGAGTACGCGGGCGATGTCGTCGCGGTCGTCCCACACACCCTGGCCGCCCGAATACACCTGCAGATGGCGTGCCCCGTCGAGCATCGTGGGCACTGCCAAGGAGCTCTCCGGTTCGAGGAACGCCTGCTCGACGCGTTGCGTCTGGAAGACCTCGTGCACGGTATGTGCGGCCTCGGCGAGACCGGCATCGACGTCACCGCGCGCGTACTCACTGACGCTGAGCACGTTGTCGGAGGTACCCCACACGGCGACGGGCGCGCCGTCGGCCAGGGCGGCCTGCGGATCGGTCACGGGATCCATGACGCGATAACTGACCTCGATCAACGCCGCGGCGTCACGGGCCTGCTGACGACTTTCGGCGACGACGATCGCCAGCACGTCGCCGCCGTAGCTGGTATGACCACCAACGGGGATCATCACCGGCCAGTCTTTGTAGATGATGCCGACGCGCAGTTCGCCGGGGATGTCCGCAGCGGTGAACACGGCGACAACACCGGGTGCAGCCTCAGCGGCAGCGGTGTCGAACGACAGGACCTCGGCGCGGACGTGCGCGGTGAGATGCAACGCAGCATGCAACATGCCTGGCACGCGCATGTCGTCGATGTAGTCACGATCGCCGAGCGTCAGCGGGCCAGCCTCGTACCTGGCACCTGATCCGCCGACAGTTGCGGCGAGCGACGGCTCGAACTGCTTGCCCTTGGCGACGGCATCGATGGCTTCGAGAATCTTGACGTACCCGGTGCAGCGGCACAGGTGGGCCCCGAGATGACGGGCCATGTCGGCGGGCTGGAGGTCGGCACCCTTCTTGTCGATCTGGGCCTTGGCACGCATCACGATGCCGGGGATGCAGAACCCGCACTGCAGGCCGCCGCAGGCAGCGAACGCGTCAGCGAAAGCCGCACGCTCCGCCGCGGCCACGCCTTCGAGAGTGATCACCGAGCGCCCCGCGGTCTTGGCCAACGACATCTGGCAGCTGACGATCGCCTTGCCGTCGACGAGCACGGTGCAGCATCCGCACTGACCCGACGGTGAGCAGCCGTCCTTCGGTGAGGTCACGTCGAGCTCTTCGCGGAGGGCGGCAAGAAGGTGCGGATGGTCGTCACGGACGCTCACCGACTTGCCATTGAGGTTGAACTCGATGGTCATGTTTTACATTTTGTCAAAGTCTGCGCCCATTTGAAACCAGGCGAGCAATTCCTATCCGTTCCCAAACCGCGATGTGGAGTGTTTTGAGGCGTCCAGGTGTGCTTGAAACACTCCACAGGCGACTCATCGGGCGGAGATCGTCGGATCGATGGCCACTTGAGCGAGCACGACGACACCATCGCTGATCACCCATGCCAGGCCCGGGCGGGCGGCGATCGGCACTCGGCGGGGCAAGTCCGCGCACAGCAGATCACCGTCGAGATCGTTGGCCGCGGTGGTCACGATGCCCAACCGGCTGCGCCGCACGATGCCGGTCCAGTGCCCGTAGCTGTGGCGCAGCGAGTCGGGCTTACCGGCGGCGACGATCATCAGCCCGACGCGCCGCGAGGCGGCCAGCCCGGCCAGCACCCCGCCGACATCGTCGACCAGCTCCGCATCGTCGACGGCAATGAGCACGCGGCCATCGCACGGCACCGCGTCGACGAGGTCGGCGAGCGATCGATGCCGGTTCTGCTCGCCGAACACGCTGCTTCGCGGCGCGACGACCATCCACCA
The DNA here is from genome assembly GCA_025358075.1 of Ilumatobacteraceae bacterium. GTDB lineage: Bacteria > Actinomycetota > Acidimicrobiia > Acidimicrobiales > Ilumatobacteraceae > JAENVT01. Next base: position 8,988 of record JANYKU010000136.1, on the reverse strand, counting down.
ACCGTCGGGATGCGCGGCGCGCCACGCCTGCACCAGCCGACGTAGCGCCGTGCTACGCCCCGATCGTGCCGGCCCGATGATCAAGAGATGTTCGCCATCGGGCACATGAATGGCACAGGTCGCGCCGCTATCGAAGCGCAGCCCGATGGGCAGCAGCGAGTCCGCACCGCACGTCTCGGTCGGCGGCAGGTCGATCGCGCTGACCTCTGCCGGCAGGCAGCCGATCGACGCTGGGATGGTGCCGCCGGCAGCGGTCGACAGTGGCGCCAGGGCGACCATCAACTGTGCTTCGAGACCGGTCGCGGCCACGACGACGCGGCCGGGTTGCGGCCCGGGAACGTCCGCAGCGGCGATTCCCAATCCGGCCGCATCGAGCGGGTCGGTGAGGTGAAAGATCCAGCGTGCGTGACAGCGGGCCAACACCGTGGATGGAATGGAGGCGACACGATCGAACGCACAGATCACGACGACGTCTTGCGGTGCGCCGAGGGCGACGATCGTCTCCAGCATCGCGAACTCCGCGGCGGTGTCCAGCTCATCGATCGACTTGCGCACCATGTCGAACCCGTCGACGAGGACCACGATCGGATGTCGCGCCGATGTGGGGTGGGCGATGCGGCATTCGACCTCGTCGGCCAGACGGGTGATCAGTCTGATCAACCTCTCGCGTTCGTGCAGTCTCACGACACCCGCGCACCACGGGGAACGCTCGAGCACTGACAACGCCGGGTCGCCGCGACCGTCGATCACATAGAGGTGGCACCGACTCCGGGCGGAGACCGCCGCGGTGCCCAGCAGTACGAGCGCGGAGGTGACGCCACTGCCTGCGGCACCCACCACCAAGAGGTGTCCGTCAGCATGACTCCACCGAAGCGGAAGCGTGCGTTGCGCGTCGGGATCGTCGACCAACCCGACGGTGCCGCGCCCGATCGCCGCTCGATCGGGCGACAGTTGCGTGGGCAACGGTGGAAGCCACGGCGAGGCCGGAGCACCGACACCGATCAACGCCGCCGCGCCGCGAACGGCGGCCACCACCGCATCGAGCTCGGTGCCACCGTCATCCACCGGCGCCGTGCACCGCGCCGTCTGGAAGGTGAGCACCTCGCCGGGCCCGAGCCGCATCACCGCGCGGCCGGCAAGGCCACGAGGGATCGTCGCCGGCGACTGATCTCCGACCACGTCGAGGGCATCGGTGGTGTCATGCAATCGAAACGCCAGCCTCAGGTTGGTGTTCGCCCGAATGTCGTCGCTGATCACGCCACTCGGACGTTGCGTCGCCAAGATCAGGTGCACGCCAAGACTTCGGCCGCGCTGGGCGATGCCGACCAGCGCATGGAGGAAGTCGGGTTGCTCGTTGACCAATGTGGCGAACTCGTCGATCACGACAACGAGGCGGGGCAGCACGTCGTGCGCGGCGGTGCGCCGATACGCGGCCAGGTCGGCAGCGCCGACCCGGCGAAGCAGCTGCTCGCGGCGGCGTAGCTCGGCATGCAACGAGCGCAACGCGCGGTTGGCGAGATGGTCATCGAGATCGGTCACCATCCCGACGACGTGCGGAAGGTCGGCGCACGCGTCGAACGTCGCCCCGCCCTTGTAGTCGATGAGCACGAACGTGACGTGGTCCGGACTGGAGCCCATGGCCAGCCCAGCGACGAGACCTCGCAGCAGCTCGCTCTTGCCTGCGCCCGTCGTGCCGGCGAGCAACGCGTGCGGGCCGTCACGCACGAGATCGATATCGACCACGCCGTCTGCCGCAACACCGATGACCGTGCGCGGCGGCGGATCGACCCCACCGGCAACCCAGGCTGCGGCAATCGCGGCGGGATCCAGCGAGGGCAACAACGAGAGCATGGTGACGTCTCTCGGAACACTGCCCGCGCCGCCCAATGGATCCTCCGGGTCGACCAGTCCGCCGAGCCGACCGGCCAGCATCACCGCGCTCCGCTCGCTGACCCCGAACCAGCGCGCTTGCACGGGCAGCGAGCTCAACGCCGCATCGGCATGCCACCTGGCGAAGACGGGACCGCATACGTCGAGCAGCGACGAGCACACATGGGGAACGCCGCCATCGCCACCGACCAACACGATCAGCGCCGTCGAGCGATCCGAGTTGACCACCCGTCGCAGCGGGCTGGTGCGTGCGGCCAACAACTCCGGCGCATCGGTGATGACCACCAGGTGGGGATGTGGAGCGACGTCGGACTCGGCGACGCAGTCCAAGAGCTCGGACTCGGCGACTACGGCAACCACCCCGGAAGCGGTGGTGGCGTGCGGCAGTCGCTGCAACCACCGCCACCTCGTCGGCTCGTGGGTGACGACGATGAAGCGCACGTCGGCCGGTCCGCAGTTGGCGACGAGCTGGACCACGATCGAGCGGACGACCGCGCCGGTGCGCCCGACATCGCCGCGCACCGCCAGCCGGCAGGCTCCCCCGATCCCGGCCACCAACGACAGATCGGAGAGCATCGAGGTGTTACCCAGATCTCCACCCGTTGGGCCCCCACGGCGGCGCGCCGACTCGGCCAGCAGCGGAGCCCACGGCACGCTGCCCAGGCCGATCGACACCTCGAAGCCATCAGCGTGCGTTCCGCGGCGGGCCCACAGCTCGGCCGTCCGCCGCTCGATCGCTCGCCTGGCGGAGACGGGCGTGGCGGTGTTGGCGCGGCGATGTTCCACGAATCCGACACGCTGGGCGGCGACCGCCTCCCCGAATCGAGCGAGCTCGACGGCGTGGGCGTGGGCATCGCGTGTGTGACGACGGAGCACGTTGATCCGCTGCCCGCCCCACGTGCCGAAGGCGGCGACGGCTCCGATCGCTCCGAACAGCAGGAACAGCGCTTGATGCATCAGTAGTGCCAAGAGGCCCGAGCCACCCAGGGCGAGCATCGCCGGCAGCAGCCCGCCGGTCGAGTCGCCCGGCACCGCCCGGTCAGCGGGTGGTGCGAGAGCATCGGGGTTCCAGGTGCTCACGATTCGGGGGCAGCGGATGACGATCTCGCCGGCGGGTGTCGCCGAGATGTTGGCAACATCTGCGTGCTGAGCAGGTGCGGTGAGATCTCCCCGACACATCGCGAGGATGCTGTGACCGATCTCGAAGCGCACCGAGGTGTCGATCGCCAGGGCACCGGACAGTGGCTCGCCATCGACGCGTGCCGGGACGCGACCGGTGAGCTGGCGCACCGAGGCGCCGGCCGCGGAGATCTCGATCAGCAGATGGTGGGGCTCCACGGCGCCGTCGTCGCAACGAACTGCGGCACCCGGTGCACGGCCGACCACGTGGCTTCCGTGACCGAGCACGGTCGTTCCACCTGCGTCCGGTCCGGCAATCCAGCTGAGCGTCCACATGTCGGTCATGCCCAAATAAGCAACGGTCGTCGGGACGAACCGGAAGACTTGTGGCCACACCGCGAAACAAACCGAACGACCGAACATCTGGGTGAGACGTGCAGTGAGAAGGGCGGAGAGGGCCCACCTTCATGCTGCGGCAATGACATCGCTCCCCCACCACCGGTACCTCCTGTCGAGACTCCAACGCGAATGGAACCTGATCCGCGGTCGGCGCTCGACATTGCAACACGCCTCCACGTGGGAGCTGACGCCGCGGATGCTCAGCTCGCTCGACGAACTCCTCGTGCTCACCGGGCTCGGCGTCGAGCCCGCCGATCCGTCGAGCGACGAGAACCTCGGGCGCTTGGTGCTGCTGGCGCGACACGACGATCTCGCCGCCCGAGTGGTGTTGCAGCGCATGCTCCCGGGCCTCAGTGCGTGCGCCAAGCGCAACTCGGCGAGCTTCGAGACCCAGCTCGACGCGCTCGACGAGTTGCTCTCCGAGGCCTGGACCGTGATCCGCTCGTTCCCCATCGAACAACGCAGCCGCTACGTCATCAAGAACCTGTTGCGCGACTGCGAGTACCGGGCCTTTCTCAAGGCTCGCCGTCGGCTGTTGGTTCACGAGCTCACTGATCCGGCGAAGTTCGATCTCACGATCGCCACCCACGAAGCAGCCGCGGAACCGTTGGCAACCATCCTCGAACTCCTCGGGCAGGCCCGACGGGCCGGTATGAGCGAAGCAGATCAGGCGCTCGTGATGACGTTGCTGAGCACCTCGACGGTGAAGCAGGCTGCCGCTGCCATGCGCGTCACCGACCGCACCGTGCGAAATCGTCGCCACGCGGTCGTTCGGCAACTGCAGGCGCTGGCCAACGCGGCCTGACGGTCAACCGCTTTCGCTGACCAACCACTCCAGATGTTCGATCAGCGGTGGAATCGTGCGTTCGATCACGTCGAACATCTCGGCGTAAGCACCCGGAGGGCGGCCCCACGGGTCGGCCAGATCTTCGTCGCCCGGCATCGCGAACGGATCCCAGCGACGCAACAGCTGGATCTGCACGGGCTCGACTGATCGATAGAGACCCAGGCGCAGTTCCTCGCCACCGCGCAGCCGTTCGAGATCGGCGGCGTTGTCCCGATCCATGGCGATGATCAGATCCGAGCGGATGAAGTCATCGGGATGGATCTGGCGGCCGACGTGGTCGAGGTGATAGCTGCGCAACCCACCCTCGTGTGATGCCAGCGGATGAGGAAGGTCGCCGACGTGCTCGCGCCCGGTGGCCGCCGAGTCGAACGTTACGTGGCGAATGCCGCGCCGACCGGCCAGGCTCTTCGCCACCGCGTGAGCTGCCGGCGATCGGCAATGGTTCCCCAGACAGACGAACAGCACCCGGATCGGTTGCGGCATAGAGGACGATTCAACCGCTCGGATTGAACCGACGCAACCGCAAGCTGTTGCTGACGACGAACACACTCGACGATGCCATCGCCGCGCTGGCGACGATCGGCGACAGCAGCCACGACATCGCCAGCGGGATCGCGGCAACGTTGTAGGCGAAGGCCCATACCAAGTTGCCCTTGATGACCGCCAACGTGCGGCGGCTCAGACGTATCGCGTCTGCCGCGGCACGAAGGTCGGGCCTCATCAAGGTGAGGGTCGCTGGCTTCGATCGCCACGTCGGTGCCAGTGCCCATGGCGATGCCGAGATCGGCCTGGGCCAAGGCCGCTGCGTCGTTGACGCCATCGCCGACCATGGCAACCACGCGGCCCTCGCTCTGCAACCGGGCGATCGCCGCGACCTTGCCGGCCGGGAGCACATCGGCGATCACATCGACCGCGTCGATCCCGACCTGCGCGGCCACGGCGAGCGCCGTCGCCCAGTTGTCGCCGGTCAGTAGCAGCGGGTGCAGGCCGAGGGCCCGCAAGGCCGCCAGGCCGGCCGCGCTGTTCGGCTTGACGGTGTCGGCGAGCACGATCAAGCCGGCGCAACGATCGTCGGCGACGACGGTGCGTCCGGTTGCTTCTTCGCCCGTCTTCGCGTCCGCAAGATCGCCGGCATCGCCGCGACCGACTCGAACCGCGATTCGATCGACCGTGCCGCTGGCACCGACACCGGCAGCCGTCGACAGCGATGTGGCGGCGACGACGCTGCCGAGACGCTCCACCGCGCTGGCGGAGATCGCGGTTGCGATCGGGTGCTCGCTGCCGGCCTCGACGGCAGCTGCCATCCGCAACACCTCGTCGCTGGTGAACCCATCCGCGGCGATCACCGCGACCACGCTCATCCGGCCGGTGGTCACCGTGCCGGTCTTGTCGAGCACGACGGTGTCGACGGTGCGAGTGTTCTCCAAGACCTCCGGGCCCTTGATCAAGATTCCGAGCTGGGCTCCACGGCCGGTGCCGACCAACAACGCGGTCGGGGTGGCCAGCCCGAGCGCGCACGGGCAGGCGATGATCAACACCGACACGGCCGGGGCGAACGCTTCGGCCCAGTGACCGGTACGGGCCAGCCAGAACCCCAGCGTCGCGATGGCCAGGACGACCACGATCGGCACGAACACCGAGGCAACCCGATCGGCAAGTCGCTGCACGGGTGCCTTGCCGGTCTGCGCCGCTTCGACCAGCCTGGCCATCTGGGCCAGCGATGTCTCCGAACCGACCCGCGTCGCCCGCACGACCAACCGGCGAGAGACGTTGATCGTTGCCCCCGTCACGATGCTTCCTTCGGCGACATCGATCGGCACGCTCTCTCCCGTGAGGAGCGATGCATCGACCGCGGACGCGCCCTCCTCGACGACACCATCGGTCGCGATCCTCTTCCCGGGCAGCACCGCGAATCGATCGCCGATACGTAGTTCGTCGATCGAACGCTCGACCTGTTCCCCGGTCGGAAGAACGACCGTTGCCGTCGTCGCGCCGAGCCGTAGTAGGGCGCGCAGCGCGCCGCCGGCGCGCCGTTTCGCCCGCGCTTCGAAGTACCGACCGACGAGGATCAGCGCGACCGTCGTCGAAGCAACTTCGAAGTAGAGGTGGTGTGCATCGGTGCGACTCGGGAACAACGACATCGGCATCGTCATTCCGGCGTCGCCGGCCTCCGTGAAGAACAGGGCGTACACGCTCCACCCGTATGCCGCCAGCACACCGACCGAGACGAGCGTGTCCATCGCCGCCTCACCGTGGCGGGCGTTCCTCAACGCCGCCCGATGGAAGGGAGCGGCGGCCCAAGTAGCGACGGGGGTGGCCAAGACGAATGCCACCCACTACCAGTTGCGGAACTGAACCGCCGGCACCATCGACATCACCAACACCGGCCCGCCGAGACCGGCGGCAACGATCAGCCGGCGCAGCAGTGACCGCCTGCGTCGCTCGTCCCTGTCGTCGTCGATGTCTGGAGAGCCGACGACGAGCAGATCTGCGCCGTAGCCGATCGCCTCGACCGCAGTTCGCAGATCGCCGGTCGACACCACCGTCGGGTCGAAGACGACCGAGGCTTTCTCCGTCGCGTAGTTCACGCTGGCTCGTACGCCATCGAGCCGGTTCAACTTGTTCTCGATGCGCGATGCGCACGCTGCACATGTCATCCCCGTGAGTGTCAGATCGACATGCTCGGATGTGGACACAGGACTCACCGCCGACGCGCTGCGGACGGCCCGAGACATCAACGAACCTCTTGGTGCCCGACAACCTCGTAGCCGGCCTCATCGATCGCCGCGCTGATCTGCTGCAGATCGAGGTGGTCACCGTCCACGGTCACCAACTTCGTGGTCAGGTCGACGTCGACATTGCCGACACCAACGACCCGGCCGACCTCGCTCTTCACCGCCGCCTCACAGTGCGAGCACGACACTCCTGGTACCTCGAGGATCAACTTCATCGCCATCTCCTACGACCGCAGCAGTCGTTCGACTGATCGCGAGGCCTCGTGCACAAGATGTTCGGTGCGATCGCTGTCGCCGCTGGCCGCGGCGCCGGCGACGCAGTGCTGCAGGTGCTCGTCGAGCAGCTTGACGCCGACTCCTTGGAGCGCCTTGCTGACTGCGGCGACCTGGGTCAAAACGTCGATGCAGTACGTGTCATCTTCGATCATCCGAGCAAGTCCGCGAACTTGACCCTCGATGCGGTGGAGGCGCGAGACCAGCTGCTGCTTGTCGTCGGCATATCCGGGGCGACCGTTCATGTGACCACGATACCCCTATGGGGTATCAATTCAACGGTGATCAGGGTCGGTCGGTGAACGTCGCCTTGCGCTTCTCGAGGAAGGCGGCGATCCCCTCTTGCGCGTCATGCGTCGTGGCCGAGCGCGACATGACGTCGACGGCGTAGTCGTAGGCAGCGGTCTGCCCGAGCTCGGTCTGGGCATAGAAGCCGCGCTTCCCCACGGCCTTGGAGGCGACACTGCCGCGAGTGGCCCGCGACAACAGGTCGCGGACCGCGCTGTCGAGCTGGTCATCGGGCACGGCGTAGTTGATGAGCCCCCAGGTGGCTGCGGTGGCAGCATCGATCACGTCACCGGTGAGGGCCATCTCCATCGCCCGTTTACGGCCGACATTGCGGGCCACCGCGACGAGCGGCGTGTGGCAGAACAACCCGCCCTTTCCGCCAGGAATCGCGAACCCGGCACTCTCGGCGGCGATCGCCAGATCACACGAGGCCACGAGTTGGCAACCGGCCGCCGTGGCGAGGGCATGCACCTTGGCGATGACCGGCTGCGGGATGGATTGGATGGTGTTCATCATCACGGTGCACACCTCGAACAGGTGGGTGATGTGTTCGAGATCGGCACCGGCCATGTCGGCGAAGTTGTGACCCGCCGAGAACACCGGGCCGTTGGCGGCAAGGATTGCTCCGACGGCGCTGCTCGAACCAACCGCTCGAAAGGCATCGGTCACCTCGAGCATCACGTCCAACGCCAGGGCGTTGCGCTTCTCCGGTCGGTTGAGGGTGACGGTGGCGAACGGCGCGCCGCAGTCGAGGATCACATGCTCGTAGCTCACGTGGGCCAGTGTGCCACGAAAGTCATACGGTGATCGCCGCGCTCATGGCGATGGTGTAGCCGTCGGCGACGCTGCCGGTGATGATCGGCGTCTCCAACTGGGCGCCATCACTGAACACCATGTCGGTTGCCAGGCTCACCTGGCTCAGGTTCTGCGTGCTGTTCGGGTAGCCGGCCCCCGCGTAGACCGCCGCGCTGGCTTCCTCGGTCAGCGCCAGTTGCGACGTAGCCAGGAGGCTGGAGGCCGAGGTTGCATCGGCGATCGTCGGGTAGACCTCGAAGTGGATGTGCGGCCAGCGGCCGGCGTAGCAGCCGGGGAAGATGCTCGTGAAGGTCACGACGCCGCTGACATCGGCCTCTTGCACACCCCGCAGGTAGTTCTGGTCGGTCGCACCCTGCGAGTACAGGGAGTACAGCCCGCTGGCGTCACAGTGCCAGATGTAGACCGCCGCGCCAGGTAGCGGTGCGCCGCCGCTGGCGTTGACCATTGTGAGCTTGATCGTCGTCGGAACGCCCTTGGCCACCGTCGTACTGGAACCGAAGCTGGCACGAATGTCGCTGCGCACGATGCCGCTGTCCTTCAGCACGTTGACGCCGTTGGATCCGTCGCCCGGGTACGGCCCGGCGGTCTCCTCGGGAATGGCTTGCAACGCCGAGGCCGAAG
>JANYKU010000142.1 GCA_025358075.1 Ilumatobacteraceae bacterium | reverse complement strand
CTGCATGGCCATGACACTTCGCCTCACTGACAGCGAGCAAGCGGCACTCCGCGAACGAGCTGAAGCCGAAGGCATCTCCATGCAAGACGCCGCCCGCCGGGCGGTCCGCGAGTTCGTAACTCGCGGGCAACATCGCGACCGCGTAGGCGCCGCGGCCACCCTGATCATGGACATACACGCCGACGCGCTGCGACGCCTCGGCGAATGAGCGACCCGACCGAGTACCTCGACCTCGACGACCTCGTCGATCTCGCCCGCACCCTGCTCGGCGACCCACCACCGATTCGCGATATCGGTCTCCTCGGCTCTGCCGCAGCACGACCACAGACCACCGCATTCGGCGAAGATGCGTACCCAGACCTGCTCACCAAGGCCGCTGCCCTGCTCCAGTCGATCGTCAACAACCACGCACTCGTCGACGGCAACAAACGACTGGGATGGCTCGCAACCGCCGTGTTCCTGGAACTCAACGGCATCAAGGTGTCACGGGCATCGAACGACGATGTCTACGAACTCGTGATCTGGATCGCATCATCCAACCCTGACCTCGACGACATCACGACGCGACTCCGACCCCTGGTCCGCCCCCGCCGCAGCGCAACTGACGAGTGAACGACCGCGGCCGATCGGCAGTTGCTCGCAGACGGTCCGAAGATCTGGGGGCCACGCTCGCCGGTTCCAGCTGCTGAGGATCAATCAGTGGCGCCCAGATCCGAGCTCGCGGGCACGAGTGTGCTCCGCTCCGAGAACTGGGTGCCAGTCGATGGACCGCACCAGCTCCGATGTTGGAGTTTGGCGGTCGTCGTTCTGCACAGGCCGAGACCCTCGGGATAATCCTTGCAATCTGTGTAGAATTCTGTACAGTATTGGTGTGGCCATCATCGGATACGCGACTGAAACCGTTTCTGTCACTGACGCGTCGGCGCGGGGTGTGGCGGGCCTCGTGCGTGAGGCCGAGCAGGGTCACGAGGTCATCGTTGCTCGCCACGGTCATCCGGTCGCCGCTGTCATTGGCATGACTCGTTTCGAGAACCTCCGTGAACTCGAGCGAGATCTCCGGAGTGCCTGTCTGGTGCTCGCACGCGCGGCGAGCGACAACGGGATCCGGACCAGCCTCGACGACGCGATCAGCGCGTTCGGCTTCGACCGCGCCGAGCTCGAGGCGGAGCTCGACGCAGATCTCGCTGCCGGCCGGGACTGACCGGCTTCGCCTCGCCTGGGATTTGTGATGGATTCTGCCCAGCCGCGCGCCTTTGTGGGGCTCACCAATCCAGCGGTCGCAGATCTGGAACGCCTCCTTGGCGTCGATCCACAGATCGTTCGCTGGGCGCTGAAGAAGATGTTGCTCCTCGAACGTGATCCTGACGCTGGCCGTCCGTTGCTCGGCGACTTGATCGGCTGGCGCAAGCTCGTCGTCGGCGACCGTGACTGGCGGATTGTGTGGCGAGTGACAACGGACGAGGTGGGCAACCAGTTGATCGACATCGCCGAGGTGTGGGCCGTCGGTGCCCGCGCCGATGCCGAGGTCTACGCCGAGATGAACGATCGCATCGCCGTTCGCGGCAGTAGCCCGACGACTCAGGCGCTGTCGGAGGTGATCGAACGACTTGGACGAGCTGCGGGCAATGTCATGGCGGCAACCGAGCCGGTTCATGATCCGGTCCCACCGTGGCTGGTCGACCGGCTCGTGCATCAGGTTCACATGACCACGGACGCTGTCGCCGAGCTGACCGGAGCACAAGCAATGCAAGCCTGGGAGGCGTTCATCACCGCTCGATAAGCACTCTGCTGAGGTGCTCGTAGCCGAACGCCGCCAGCTCTGCCCGGCTCTATCGGGGTCGGTACACGTCGGACCGGTGCTCGATCCGAAAGATGGTGACCGACCATGAACTCGACGACTGCAGCAGCGACGCGTTCGGGTAGTCGAGCGAGTTGCCGCTCTGCCGAAGCTGCGACACGCAGTGCCCACAGGGGCTCGGTCACTACCGGAGGTACTCGGCGCGGATCTCGTCGGCCGACACGGTGTTGCCCGCGTCCACCTCCCGGCGGGCCTGCTCGATCTCAGCCATCGCCGTCGGGTCGGAAAGCAACTCGAGGGTGTCCTCCAGTGCGGCGAGGTCGTCGACACTCATCAGCCGGTCATGTTGGAACAAAGGTCAACCGCCGAGTAGGACGTAGGCGGCACGTTCCCCCGGATCTCACCTTGCTGCCGAACCTAACCCTCGGTGAAGTTCCACTCCGGTCGCAGCGTCACCAGACCGCTTGACTCGTAGGGCTTGCCGGTGGTCACGTCGAACCTTGCGGCCAACTGCAGGTGGTCGTATTCGTGTTGCTTGTTGAAATCCTGCACGGCGGTGTGCACGTCGTAGGCACCCGGCAGAAGACTGATGTTGGGCATCACGATGTCGATCCATCCGTCGCCGCTGACCACATCGGGAACCAGGCCGACGTCACGGCTGCACGGGGCCGACACCGTCGCACCACCGAGGGCATCGATGATCAAGCTGAAGATCGGTCGTGGCACGGCTTTGGTCGCGGTGTAGAACAGCCGGAACCGCACGTCGTCACCGGTCTGAAAGCGCATCACCGGGCTCGGATCGTCGCCGACGTACATCTCCACCTGGTTGATCATCAACTCACCCGAGCCGCGCCGCGTGCTGCCGGTCTCGGTGTGCTGCATGGATCCGAGCATGCTCTCGGTGTAGGCCTCGACGAGCTGCTTCGGATCCCCCTCGCCGGTGACCTGACCCTGTTTCAGCCACACCGCCCGGTCGCACATGTTGCGCACGCTGGCCAGGTCGTGGGTCACGAGCACGATGGTGCGGCCGTCGTTGCGGAACTCGACGAACTTCTCCAGGCACCGCTTCTGGAAGGTGACATCGCCGACCGCGAGGACCTCGTCGATGATCAGCAACCGCGGATCGACGTTGATCGCCACGGAGAACGCAAGGCGCACGTACATGCCCGATGAATACGTCTTGACCGGTTGATCGATGAACTTCTCCAACCCGGAGAAGGCGACGATCTCATCGAACCGAGTAGCGATGTCGCGCCGGCCCATTCCGAGGATCGCCGCGTTGAGGAACACGTTCTCGCGCCCCGAGAGCTCGGGGTGAAAACCAGCGCCCAGCTCGAGCAGCGCAGACATGCGGCGGTGCACCCGCACCGAGCCAGCGTTGGGCCGCAGGATGCCGGCCATGCACTTCAACAACGTCGATTTGCCCGAGCCGTTGTGGCCGATCACCCCGAAGACTTCGCCTTCGCTGACGTCGAACGTCACGTCTTGCAGCGCGGTGAACTCGTCGAACCGGTTGCGTCCCTTGGCGGCAATGCGTTGCTTCAGCGAGTTGGCCCGCTCGCGATGGATTCGGAAGGTCTTGGTGAGATGGTCGACCTCGAGTACGACGTCGCTCATCGCTACATCTCCTCGGCGAAGCGCGGTGAGAGCCGAGTGAACACCCAGGTACCGAACGCAAACGCGCTCAGGGAGTAGACGATGATGACCGCGAAGTCCCGCAACGACGGCATGGTCAGGTCGTACATCACGTTCCTGACCGCGGTGATGAAACTGCCGGTCGGACTGTGCGCGGCAATCAATCGCAGTGATCTCGGGATCCTGGGATTGTTGGCGTCGTAGATGATCGGCGTCGCATAGAAGAGCAACTGGGCGAGGATGCCCCACAAGTAGTTGACGTCGTGGAAGAACACGTTCGCCGCGGCGAAGGTGAGTGCAACGCCGGTGGTGAACAGCGTCATGAACACCAGGATCACGAGCAGCGGCACGAGCCACGGCAGCACCATGTTCCCGCCGATGATCAACGCCACGCTCAGCACGGAGAACTCGATCAGCATCGTGACGAACTGGGCGATCACGACCGAGTACACCAAGTGCTCGTGAGGGAACCGCACCTTCTTGATCAACCCGGCGCCGCCCTGCACGTTGCCGATCGCCACACCGACCGAGATCGAGAAGAAGTTGAACGGCAGCAGGCCGCACAGGAAGAACAATGGGAAGTTCTTGATGCCGCTGGGGTGGCCCGTCGGCGGGATCTGGATGAACACCTTCAGGAAGATGATCGAGAAGATGACCATCTGGGTCAGTGGATTCAGCAGGCTCCACGCCCAGCCCATGATCGACTTCTTGTACCGGGTGCGGAGCTCTTTCAGCGACAGCAGGTACAGCAGGTTGCGGCTGGCGACCGCCGATCGAAGAGACATGCGGGCGAGAGTGTACCGAGCGGCCTCGCTAGGCTCGCCGCGATGTCGGCGCAACTGGGCCAGGTGTCGCGGTGACGATCGGATCCAGCGTTCGCCGTTTGCTCGGGCCACGGCTCGAGGCCGTCGCCGTTGATCGCTATCGCCGGCTCTTCGTCGACCTCGATGGGTTGGCGGCGACGATCGCCGGCCTCGGCCCGTTCGCCTCGGTGATCGAGGTCGGCTGTGGCGAAGGCGAGCTGATGACCCGCCTGATGAACACCCTCGGACCCGACACGTCTGCCCTCGGCATCGACATCGCCCCGAACCCCGGGCACGGCTACAGCGGGCCCCACGACCACGTCACCTTCCGCCAAGTCGCTGTCGCCGAGGTTGTCGCCGAGGGGCAGCGCTTCGAGGTCGTCGTGGTCTCCGACGTGTTGCACCACATCCCGCCGAACGAGCGGCGCAGCTTCCTCGAGTCGTGTCGTTCGCTGCTCGCGCCCGACGGCACGATCGTGGTGAAGGAGTGGGTGCGTCGCAGAAACCTCGCCCACCTCGCCGCGTACGTGTCGGATCGATTCATCAGCGGCGACAAGGGCGTGGAGTTCTACACG